>JADFZT010000069.1 GCA_015232395.1 Magnetococcales bacterium
CCACATTAATCAGGGCGAATAGCGCCTCTCAGGATTGCCTATGAGGGAAAACACAGGGATACTCTCTACGAAGTCAGCAAAACATTTTCAGACCAAAAAGGCTGTCAAGTCTTATTTGCGGCAGGGTGCTGAATAGTTACATTCCCACTACCCTTTCGGTCGTAGAAGGAGCCGCTTAGATTGCTGTAGCTATACACGGGAAAATCCACATACCAAGCCTGACTGGAATCAGAAGAGAGGGAGGTGGAGGTCCAATATTGCCGTTCACGGTTTTCAAACGGATAGGCGTCGATCTCCCCGGAATAATCCGCCAATGTCAGCTGCTCGTTGCGATTGGGCAGACGCCAATCCGTATGCTCGCCCTCATAGCCGTCACAGGTTTCTATCCCGGAATTTAGATCGGCCACCAGGTACTGCCAATAAGGATTTTCCGACCAACGGTCCACTACGGCGTCTTCGGAAAGGCTGTACAGGGATTGCAGGATCGTCAGGCCAGCCATCATGCGAATCGGAATGCCAGGCCGGCCAACATCCGCATACAGCGGCTCAAAACGATCCTCAAGGGAACTCCAGGCAATTCGATCCGCCAGCAGGACCAGTTCGTGATCAAGATTGCAAAGATCCTCCAAACGGGTGTCAAACAACCTGTTCTGAGGGTCGATTCGGCTTCTTGTTGGCTTCATGGTTTGCAAGACAATGGTTGGAGAAATAACGATTTCTTGCAAATCATGATACGACAAAATACTCATCAATGCATTGGTTTTAAATGGAATTCTCTATTTTGCGCGATCAACTAATTATACCCCCAGGCCCAGACAGAACCGCTGGAGGTCAAGGCAATGGTATGCTTATAGCCAGCGGCTATTTTTATGACAGGTTCCGAAATGGTCACTTCAACCGGTGTTTCCTGATCGTCGCCGGTAGCCAGGGGGCCAGCCTGTCCATCATCATTGGTTCCCCAGGCCCAGACCGTACCATCGGATGTTAAAGCCACATAGTGCAAGTAATATCCTATACCAATATCAATCACATCCGTCAGATCCGAAAGTCTCTCTGGGATCTTATTGTAATAACCGAGTCCCCAGATGGTACCATCGGATTTCAAAGCCATGCTTTGAGAAGAATTGGCCGATATTTTCGTGATATCCGACAGATCAAAGACTTTATCGGGTATCGAGAATGATTCGGAGGAGTTTTGTGCGCCAAAATAATTGCCTAAGCCCAATCCCCAAACAGTTCCATCGGACTTTACAAACAATGTGTAGGAGTTAGCGCCATCCACCATGGGCTCTACGGCAGCAGAGAGGGCCGGATAACCCGCCAGGAGGCAGGCTGCGAAGAGAAAGATTTTTTTCATGTTAACCTTGCAATAAAGGTGATGTTTAATGATTTGATGCCGTTTAATGCGGACAGCCCAGGCCCGCCTGTATGAAGTCCTGGGTTGACGAGCATGGGGGATAAGGGGAGCGTCCGGCCCGGATCATTCTGGAGATCAAAGCCGATCTTACATGCCACCCCGCACCGGCCAGGCAGAGTAGCTATTGGTCATTGTCTTGTATTCGGATTGACCACCACTATTCTCCGTATAATTATCTCCCTCCAGGTTCACATACCAAGCCTGACTGTCGTCGCCATAAAGCGGGGTGGAGGTCCAATATCTATCTTCGCGGTCATCAAACGGATAGTCGGCAAACTCCCCGGAATAATCCCCCAAGCTCAGCTGTTCGTTACGGTTGGGCAGACGCCAGTCGGTATGCGCCCCTTCATAGCCTTCACAGGTTTCGATCCCAGCGTTCAGATCGGCCACCTGCTCCAGGGCGTCCAGCCAAGCAGCAGCCTCCCAACAGGTGGCATTCTTCATCCAGACCAACGTGGTCAGGTTGTCGGTGATCGTGCCATCGCCGTTGTCGGTAAAGCGGGGATCAGGCCAGGGTATCCCGGATAGTAGATCACCATCATCCCCCTCCCAGTGGCTTTCGGTTTGCCCGGTGCGAGCCACCAGAGCGGTGGTCTCTGGATCCATGGTCTCCAGCAGGGCGATCTTCGATGCGTCACGGACTGGCAGGATGAAGTTGTCGGAGGAGCTTTTCTCTTCAATGATGCCATAGGCGATATTGGCTCGCATCTTGACTGTATAGTACTGATCGTAGAGCTCGTAATAGCGCCTGTAATAGGTGTTGGACCAATAACTCAGGTTGATTTGCATGTTGACGAAGGGATGGCCATCGGGCAGTGACGGAGAGGAGGCCCCCAGGTTCAGGAGACTCTGCAACTCCCGGATAGAAGGCAGCCGCCAGTCGCTATAGTGGCTGGTGTATTGGGCACAACGTTTTTGCCCCTCGTTCAGCTCTTCCACCTCATCCTGCCCCCTAGCAACACCCTCCCAGCATCCCCCATCCTGCATCCAGACCAGCCCGGTCATGTTGTCGGTAATGGTGCCATCGCCGTTGTTGGTAAAGCGGGGATCGGGCCAGGAAACACCGGTTTGCAGGTCGCCGTCATCGCCACTGGCCACAGAGACGGTCTGGCCGGTTTTGGGAACCAGAGCAACCGTGCCGGGATCGGCTTGTGGTTCATCCAAGCCGAAGGCTTGATTGAGAAAAGCCGCCATTTCCGAGCGGGTGATGTTTTGGCTGGGGCAATAGTTCCCTTCGTCACACTCTCGGCTTGGTTCCGTCGTTCCCGCTACCGCCCCTTCGGCTTGCAGCTGTTCAATGAAGGCCGCCGCCCAATAATCGGATGAAATATCCCCGAACACCTCTCCCGTGGCAGCTGGGGGTTGGTAGTCCGAGCCATATTTGGTCCGCAGCAGAAAAACCGCCATCTCCGCGCGGGTGATCTCCCGACTGGGGCAGAACCGACCGCTGCCACAGCCGTTGGTGATACCCAGTCCGGCCAGGCGTTCAATCTGATGGCCCGCCCAATAATCGGTGGTCACATCCTCAAACAGCCCTCCGGTAGCAGGTAGGGGGGCATACTGGCCGCCATATTTGCCCCGGAGCAGGAAAATCGCCATTTCCGAGCGTTGCAGGGGGGTATCCGGACAATAATCCCCACCCCCGCACCCCCGGGAAATTTCGGTATCACCAATGGCCTGGATGTGATCGAAGGCCCAGTGGTGGCAGGTGACGTCGGTAAAGTGGCCCTTGGCATCACACCCTTCTATCAGGGTATCCTCATCATCTGTGGGGCTGGAGCCGAACAGATACTCTTCCAGGTTACTGCCCCCATCGCCATCGGCATCTTCATCAGCATCGGCAGCATCGTTCGAATCAAAGCCATAATCGGTCTCATAGCTGTCCGGCAAGCCGTCGTTATCGTCATCGGTGTCGGCATTGTCCCCTGTGCCATCCCCGTCGTTGTCGTTCCATTCATCATCGTCCCTGATGAAAGCGTCCTCCACATCCGGCACCCCATCCCCATCCGAATCAGCCAAGGGGCAGGTTTCTGTCTGCAACAGGATCTCATAGGAGGCTATGGTGGCGTTGTTGTCGGACTCACCGACTACCAGATAATAGGTTCCGGGGGGGAGATAACTGCCACAATCCAGGGAGATTGATGCCGTCCCCTCTCCACTGCTGCCATCATCGCTGCCGAGATTTTCTACGTCGGCATCGTAGAGGGCGATCACCATCTCCCCCGACTCCCCCGACAGGGTGATGGTGGCTTCCGAGGAGAGGCTCAAGGTGAAGCTGTACCAATCCTCATCCCCTTCGCTGTCGATGGAGTGACTCTGGGTTTCACCAGGGGTAAGGAGGGTGGCCTCATGGTGGGTGTTGTCCGGCTCATAATCGTCGTCCTCCCCCTCTACCACATACACCGAAAAAGGCTCGCCATCGATATCAATCACCTGCACCGGGGAATAGCGATCTTCGGTGGTACCGTCCCCCAGTTTGCCATAATAGTTCCTACCCCAACTCCAGACCAAACCGTCGGCAGTGATGGCCAGGGTGGAGGTACTCCCGACACCAATAGCCTTCACATCACTCAGGCCAGGGACGATACCTGGCGTCATGCGATCAGCCGTGGTGCCATCCCCAAGGTTGCCATAAGTATTTCTACCCCAGGTCCAAACAGTGCCATCTGACTTTAAGACAACGGAGTGACTACCAGCAGCCATTTGGATAACATCGGAAAGCCCCATCACCTCCACGGGTGTGTATCTGTCTTCCGTTGTGCCGTCCCCAAGCTGGCCAGCATTGTTATAGCCCCAGGCCATGAGTGTGCCATCGGCTTTCAGGGCCAGGTTGTGCATATATCCAACGGTAATATCCACCACATCCGTAAGCCCCACCACCTCTACCGGAGTTGCACTGGTTTCAGTCGCGCCATTGCCCAGTTGGCCATAATAGTTGTACCCCCAGGCCCAGACGGAACCATTGTCAGTCAAGGCAAGAGTGTATTTATAACCAGCAGATATTTTGGTGACAGGAGCCGGAATGGGTACCTCTACCGGCGTCTCTTGCTCATCATCGGTGGCAAGGGGGCCGGCTTGCCCATAATTATTATCCCCCCAGGCCCAAACCGTCCCATCAGATGTCAAAGCAATGTAGTGAGAGGACGGAGAAACATACTGCGAAAAGTCGATGATATCCGTTAGATCTGACTTCCTCTCAGGCCACTGATCGTTCAGGCTGTATGACTGATCGTAGAACTTGCCAAATCCCCAAATAGTGCCATCGGATCTCAGCACGATGGGATAGGAAGAGTCAGCTGATATTTGAGTGACCTCGGAAAGATCTAAGGCCTTATGTGGAGCCGAAACATCGCCGGAAAGGCCTGGTACCCCCAGTGAGAGACTATTGCCCCAACTCCAAATAGATCCGTCGGATTTAAGGGCTGATGAACTGTAGCTTGCACCACCTACCATGGGCTCCACGGCGTTGGCCTGAGCCACAAAACAACTTAGAAAAAAAATGTTAACGTTAACTGTTTTTTCATGATTTACCTCACAGATAAATTATATATAATAATTTAATTGTCTGTCATTCACCTTCTTTCTGCAAGAGATTTATTTTGCCAAAAAAAAGGGCTGCTCCGAAGAGCAGCCCTGAATCGAAAGAATCGTTACGATTGGTCTTTTAAACCCCTGGACGGTTTCAAAATGACAGTTGGCGAACCACTGTACCGGACCTTGAGATAGTGAAGAACCGCTTTGACAGGTTGGCTATCCGGTTTGCAACAGGATGCCTTGTCCACCTGGCTTTTCAGCCGGAACACTGCTCCGTCATGCCAGCTGGAATGCTTAGGTTGCCGCTGATATTGGAGTTGCTGACGCCACTCGCCACGCTGACCAGACAGTTGATGTTCGAGTTGGCACCGATGATGGTGAAACCGTTGTACACCACGGACACATAGTCAGCCGCGATGCGAACCAGATGATTCGTTTGATAGGTGCTGGCATTCACGCTCACGGGATTGCTATTGAAAACGGTGTTTTCCGCCTCCAGGTGGGCGGGTTCGTTGTTTTCCAGCTTGGTGGTGTTGTGGTGAATATTAATGCCAGTAATTTCCCCCTGGGAGACGGTCGCACCTGGAATCATCTGGAGGTGGTGGTGAATCGTATTGTTGAAAATGGTCATGGTGGCGATCTTGTTCGAGGCACACCCCAGAAAAGTCCCTATTTTCGTATTGCCTTTGATCGTCAGGTTCACGATGTTCGAAGGCATGATGACCATATCTCCACCTTCCGTATCGAGCCCACCCTGACCGGTGGTGTAGAAGAAATCCAACTCGGCGTTGATGCGGTTGTTGTCGATCACCACATGCCTCAAATCACCACTGAGCCACAATGCCCCCGTCTCGGAACCGGAAGTCGTGTTTCCCTCCAGATCATTGTTGATGAAATCGACACCAGAGGCATGCCGGATTTTAGTTTCAATGGGGTTCAAATCGTCATCGAGAATCTGGTTGGAGGTGATGCTCACTGCTGGGAGTCCATTGCAGTCCACGGAGGTGATGGTGTTATCCTCAACTGTGCTGCCCCGAAGGCCGATCAGGGTCAGGGCTCCACTGTTGCATTGATGGTTGATGGCTGGCCTGTAAAGAGTGTTGTTCTCGATTGTGATACCACTGAAATTTTCAATCTTGCAGCAAGCACCATCGGCCGTTGCGCTATCATACATGTTAACCGTGTTGTCCTTCACCAGCCCACCGCTGGAATCTATTGAGGTGCTCACCGGAGAAAATACCAGCAGCCCGATGGCAATCGGCGAACCGGATCGCCCATGATCCTCGACAGTATTGTTGATCATCTTGGGATTGCTGATGGCATGGGCCTCCGCCCTGATGGCAAAACCGTACTGGGAATACCCCTGGGCCACGCAATTTTTGATCACAACATTGTCACGATCCACGATTTCGATCGCACTGGAGCCACCATTGATAGTTGGGTTGGCCTCAACGAATTTCAGTCTATCAAACTCACAACCACTGGTGTTTTCTGGTTCGTCTCCACTACTGAGATGGAATGCATAGTAGGTGCCATCCGTTATATCAGTCTGGATTGTGGCCATCTCTGCACCTGTTTCACCCACAAACTTTTGTCCGGGTCTGGGGGTTAATTTTTGGCTGACCCTGTACGTTCCAGCCGGGAAAAAAAATGGCTGTCTCATTGCCTACACCCATAATAGCGTTGTCGATAACAGTGTGGTCATCCACGATTCCGTTTCCTACTGCGCCCTCAACTTTCACATTGATCACTGACATTGCTTGGTTTCCTCCATAGTTTGTTCATCGGAAAAGGTGAAAGAGTTGTCCATCATTGGGTAGGGGGTGGTGTTGGCCTCGTGGAAGTGGGCCTTGTCGTGGTCATCCGGGGGCCTGAAAACAGAGTGCAACATGATTGTTTCCTCACTAAATAAAGGGTGGATAGGCCAGCTAGCCGGTTTCAAAAGCTAAAATAGCCTCTAAAATCAGGCACAGACCAAAAGCGGCCACAACCATGGAATATTTTCTTGATTTTTTTAAAGATGATGGCATTCAGCAGCAGTGGCTGAAATCCTGCAATAATTCATTTTTTTGAGGGGTGGATGTGTATCTTTTGTTGTTTTTCTGGTGGGGGAAAATATCGGGGGAGTGGCGGAGGGTGGGCTTAAGCAGCGGAAGATCAGGCAAATGCCGGGAGTGGGTCGTGGCTTTGTCTACAGTATAAAAAAATTGATTGGAACCGCTATAACTTATTGACCGCCAGAGCGATTCGTTCTACCTCCTCCAAACGCATCTCTGGATAGAGGGGGAGGGAGAGGACTTTTTGGCATAACTTTTCGGTTTCGGGAAGAGAGCCTTCGGGTAGGCCCAAAAAACCGTAGCCCTTCATGCGGTGCACCGGGATGGGATAGTGAATTCCAGTGGCGATTCCCTGGGCGGAGAGTTCTTTTTGCAGCCCCTTGGGATTCTCTACCTGGATGACCTGAAGATGGTGGCCGTGGGTGACATTTGCGGGGGTGGTGAAGGTTTGGATCTTCGGATGGAGATGGCGGGCATAGTGGCTGGCAAGGGTGCGGCGCTGCTTAATCCAAGTGGGCAGGTGCTTAAGCTTGACCGAAAGAACCGCCCCTTGGATTTCATCAAGGCGGCTGTTGATCCCTTCACGCACGCACTGGCCTGAAGAATCCATGCCATACATCCGGATGGCGCCCATGGCCCGGGTCACTTCCGGATTTCGACTGAAACAAAACCCCCCATCCCCATAGGCCCCGAGGTTTTTGGTGGGATAGAATGAAAAAGCACTGGCATCCCCCAAGGTTCCAACGGATTGATCCCCCAATAGCGCCCCGTGGGCCTGGGCGCAATCCTCAATGATGGGGATGTCTGAATCGCCGATTACGCCACGAATTCGGGGAATATCCACCACGTTGCCATAGAGATGCACCGCCACCACCGCCCGGGTGCGGGGTGTCAGGTGTTTTGGCAGCTGTTCGATATCCAGAAGTCCGGTGGCGGGATCCACATCGCAAAAAACCGGGGTCGCCCCCACCGAACGAATCGCGCTCACCACCGGAATGCCTGCGTTGGCGACAGTGATTATTTCGTCATTTTTGCTGGGGGTGAAAAGCGCCATCAAGGCGACAATCAAGGCGTCGGTGCCATTACCTACACCTACACCGGGGGTCGATTCCCCAAGAAACTGGGCAAAGGCCGCTTCGAATGCTTCCACCTCTGGCCCCAAAATCAAGCGGCCTGATGTCAGCACCCGCTGGATGGCCTCCTGGATTTGTGTGCGAATGTTTTGATACTGGTTGAGATAGTCGAATGTGGGGATCGGTTTCACGTGGGGTGCAGCTCCCGGTTGGTAATGGTGGGTTCAGTCAACCCATCAGAGATAGTGCTTCCCGTGTTGGCGAAACCAGGCCACAGTGCTTTCAAGTCCCTCTTCAAGCCCCACCCGGGGTTGCCAGCCGGTCGTTTGGCTGAAACGGCCATAATCCCCGTAATAGTCACCGATATCGATCAATTTGCTGTCTTCAGGGAAGGGCATCAGCCGATAATCGCTCGGGGTGTGGCGGCTGAGGATTTCAGCGAAGGTCAGAAGAGAGCAGGGGGTGGCTGCTCCCAGGTTAAAAAATTGGCCCATGCAGTCGTCATTTTGGGCAGCCAGAAGCAGAGCCTCCACCACGTCGTCCACATGGTTGAAATCCCGAATTTGCTGACCATCACCAAAAATATTCAGGGTCTGCCCCAGCAAGGCCCGGCGGAGAAACACCCCGATAAACCCCTGGCGATCATTTTTGATCTGTAACCGGGGGCCGTAGGTGTTGGTCAGACGCAGGATGGTGGAGGGGATACCGTAGGTGCGGTGATAGAGCAGATGATAATATTCCGCCGCCAGTTTGTGGATGCCGTTGATGTCGATGGGCAGTGCCGGATGATCCTCGGTGACCGGCAGTTCCCTGGGAATGCCGTACACCTGCCGGGTGGAGGTGTAGACCAGCCGGGTGTGGGGATTGCATTCCCGGCACGCCTCCATCAGGTTGAGGGTGGCGGTGGCGTTGTTGGCCAGATCATGGTCCGGCTCCCGCATGGAGTCCCCATGGCTCACCTGGGCGGCCAGATGAAAAATGATCTCCTGCTCTCGCACCAAAATCCGCAGGGAGTGGGGATCTCTGAGGTCGGAAATATTGAGGGTGACCCGATCCCGAATGGGCTCGATATTGAAGGGATTGCCCCCAAAAGCCGGAACCAGAGAATCAATCAGGGTGACTTTCGCCCCTTCCTGGACCAGGCGAACAGCCAGATTTGAGCCGATGAATCCCAGTCCACCGGTGATGAGCACCCGTTTACCCTCAAAGCTCTGGGCCGTCCCTTGAGTCGCTGCCTGGGCTGTCATTCCTTTTTGACCTCGCAGTTGAAGGCCCGGCGCACCACAAACTGGGGGGTGTTATTGTTTTTGAGATAGAGCCTCCCCAAATATTCCCCGATCATGCCGATGCCCATCAGCTGAATACCGGAGAGCACCAATAGAAAGATCATCATGGAGGCCCACCCCACCGGTAGTCCGGGGTTGACCAGCTTTTCGATAAAAAACAGCACCGCCGACACCAACCCCACCCCGGCAAAGAGAAAGCCCAGCCAGATGGCGGCGCGCAGGGGCAGGATGGAAAAGCTGGTAAACATGTTGGACCAGAGGGAGAGGAGCTTGAGAAAGGTATAACCGGATTGACCGGTTTGGCGGGGCTGATGGGTTATTTCTACCACGGCATGGTTGTGGGTCACCTGCCAGATCAGCCCGTCCACATAGGGGTAGGGGCCGGTATAGCGAATCAATTCATCGATCAAAAAGCGGTTGATTGCCTTGAAGGAGGAGAGATAAAGATCCCTGGGTTTGTTCAACATCACCGTGGCCATGCGGTTGTGGAGCCAGCTTCCCAGATTGCGCAGGAGAGCGTGCTCCTTTTGGGGAAAGCGGGAGTAGACCACATCGTGCCCCTGGGCGAGTTTTTCCACCAGTTTTTTGACCTCGGCAGGAGGGTGCTGGAGGTCATCGTCGATGATTACCGCCGCCTCGCCGGTGCAGTGGGTTAATCCCGCCATCACCGCATTGTGTTCGCCAAAGTTGCGAGAAAGATCGAGAAACTTAACCCAGGGGTGTTCTTTGGCCAGTTGCAGGCAGGTGGGAGCGGTTGCAGAGTTGGGGCTGCCGTCGTTGATGAGCAACACTTCCAGTTGGTAACTCTCCTCAAGCTCCGCCGCCAGGGAGGCCACCAGAGGGGCCAGGGTGGTGGTGCTGTTATAAACCGGGATGATGATGGAGAGTTTCATGTCTTGGGGGATCATTCAGCCTGAACGTGGCGTTCTTGTCCAGGGGTTGGATGTGCCAAGCAGGCAGGTCGGCACTTTATCAGATCAGGCAAAAGGGTGAGGGTGTCTCCCCGAGGGCCGCCAACAGATGACGGCCCTCGGGGGGAGGATCAAATGCCCCAACAGTCGGAGGCGGTGCCGGTGCCGGTGGAACCTTTTTCGCCGGTTTCGTCGATGGTATAGGTGAGGCAGGCACCATCATCCGCCTGGGTACCGATGGCGGTAGCCTTGGCGGTGAAGGTGTCCGAGGGATTGTCCCCATCGATGGCTGGCGTGATGGTGATGGTATAATACTCCAGGTTGCTGTAGCTGTTGCTCACCAGGGTGGAGAGGTTGGCATAGGTGTAGTTATCCTGGAAATATTCCACTTGCAGGAGATAAACCTCCATCAGCGCCGCTTTGGCCTCGGAGCGGTGGGCCTTGAGGATCGACCCCGTATAGGCCGGGATCCCCACTGACGCCACGATGGCGAGGATAGCCAGCACCAGGAGCAGTTCGATCAGCGTGAAGCCACTGCTTTTTTTGAAAAATCGTTTCATGCCAGCCATCCTCCGATGGGATTAATCTTCGATGATCTGCTTCCAGTTGATGCGACCGGTTTCGGCACTGCCGAGATAGCCACCGCCTTTTTCAGGATCGATACAATCTTCCACCGCCTGGGTGTAGGTTTCGGTGGTCTCCTCCACGGTGATTTCCGGCTCGTCGTCGGGACAGCTGTTGACGGTTTTGCTCTTGCAGTTGACGTCCGGCTTCCAGCCCACAAAGGTATCCCCGTCATGGCCGGTGGGGACGCAGGTGTTGGGCGTTTTGGCGCTGCCGTCTGCTTCGGGCTCCCAGCCCAGATGGGCGCAGGCGGCGGAGTCACTCACTTCGATTTTGACATATTTTCCCGATTTTCCAGCCTTGTGGCAAATGCAAATTTTTTCGTTGTCGCTCTTGTTGCTGGCATCCTTCTTTTGCCGTTTTTTGCTGGCACTCAGACAGTCACCGGTGAGCAGACATTGGTTGTAGGCGGCTTGCCAGCCCGCATCGTGAAAACATTCTGAGGGATCCCAGTGCCAGAAAACAGTCGCTTCCCACAACAGTCCAGTGGTGGCGTAGCCTTTTTCGTGGATGGCATAATCGTCCGCTTTGAGGGCTTGAACCAACAGCGCCCCGTTGCGGTATTCACCGTTGGGACCGGCATCATTATCCTTGACACAGCCGGTGTTGGTGGGGATCAAGCCTCCGGAAAGAATGGCATTGACGTCGAAGGTGAGGGTAAAGCTGTTGAGCTGTTTGACATTATTGGCGAGCTCTTCGCTGGTAGGCGTGCCGATTTTGTAGACGGTCAGGGGGGTGCCTGCATCCATCAAGGAGTCTACCGCCTCTTCGTGATCGGCCACATCTTCGTTGGCGCCATTGAAAGAGAGAACGCCACCTTTGGAATAGGCGGTATTGGCAACGGTGATGATGAACTGCTGATCCGCGTCAATGGTGTCTTGAATGTTGTCGAAACCGCTGTCAAGCATATCGAAAAAGTTGATTCTGGTTTCGTCGTGCTTGTCGTCCCATTCGTGGACATGTTTGTTGGTGGAGCCGGTGCCGAAGCCCACAATGCTGGTGGAGGTGTCCAGGTCGAAGTGGCCGCCATAAAGCCCGACATCCGAGGTTTCAGCACCATCTTCGGTGGTGATATCCTTCACTTCCAGCTCTTCAATCAGGGTGGTCAGGTAGGGTTCCTTACAGCCGATCACCCGTCTTTCGACGATCTGGTCGGTGTTGGCGCAGACGCCGATATAGTCCCCGTCGTGGGCCATGTGGGCAGGAAGCGCACTGTCATCAATGGTGATTTCGACAAATTTGCCCGAGTTGCCCGCCTTGTGGCAGACGGTCACCTTGCCGGAAGGATTGGTGATCGCCTTGCGGTTGGATTTATCTTTAGCCTTGTCGCTGTCCTTGTCCTTGTCTCCCTCAACCACAGGAGCTGGAGCCGGAGCCGGAGCCGGATCGACCTCCTTGTCCACATCGGGTGCTGGAGCACCTGAGGCGAAAACGGTAGTTGGCAGCAAAATGGTGGAAGCCAGCACCGCTGCTGCTGTCAGGGTTTTCGGCAATACCTGGACCGAAGCCGAAATCGGAGCCAGAGAGAGCAGGGTCGCACAGGCCAGATGGGGTAGTTTCCGATAGATGCCAGGAAAATTGCTGGATTTCATGATTTTTCTCCGATTTCACTTAAACGATGCCATCCCAGTGATCGTCTGACCAGATCCGGGAGGTCACTAAAGACCATCTCCGCAAGAGCCCCTCTTGGTCTGTGATCAGGGCACATAGTCGATATAGTTGGCAAACAGGGATTCCACAATCTGCCGGGAGGGGCCAACCCCCTCACCTGTCGCCGTCACCCGATAATAGTCGAGACAGCCGGTACCATCTTCCGCACAATTCGGCAGGGCGCCTTCATAGGGTAGAGTCACATCCACGACCACATTCCCCTGGAGGTGCTCGATGGTGACATTATCGATACCGGGAGGGCTGAAGGAGCTTTCCGTAAATTCGATCCCGTCAGCATCGCGCTGAAAAGTGGGAAAAGTAACGGCTATGGTGTTTTCGATATAATCCTCTCCCTGTACCAGCAACGCTTCGGCATCGTTGAAGGCTTTCACCTGGAACTGGGAGTTACCGGCCATCTTTTGCTCGGTCACCCCGGAGTCCATGGCCGAAAGTGCCAGGATCGAGAGAAACAGGAGCAAGGTCAGGAATACCACCAGCACGTACCCACCTTCCCCTTTTTTTCTGTGGTCTTTTTCTTCAATGCAACGAATGGTATTCATGGCTTCCTCGGTTTATGTGGGGTTGCGCATTTGCACGATAGTGGTGAAAAAACGCCGGCGATAGCAGTTGGGATAGCTGTCCAGAGGGGCATATTCATAGTTGCCCAGCTGATAGGAGCGTACCGCATCCTTGCAGATCCCGTTGCTCGCATAGCTGGAGTCGATATCGATGGATCGCACCAGGATATCCACCTTGACCGCCAGCACGTCATCCCAAAATGGCACGTTGGCGGGGTCATAATAGTCGGTGATGAAGGTGCCGTCGCCAGAGCGATCCCCCAGGGAAATCTGGAAAAGTTCCACCCCTTCCACCATCTCCGTTGCCACTCGGCTGGAGGTGTCGTAGCGGTAGAGGGCGGGGTTGCCGGCGGGGTTGTCCTTGACGAACCAGACCAGGGTGGAAAGCTCGAAATAGTCCCCACCAGCCGGGGTGGTTTCAGTGGCATCCTCCCCTTCCCGAAACATTTTTCCGGTGGTAAAGGTGCTGTAAAGATAGTCATAACCGATGCCGGTGCCCGATTCGGTGTGGTCTATCAGATCGGCAAAGTCGGTGGTGTCTTCATCGGTGTGGCGGATCACCAACATGTCGGAGCGATAGTCGTTTTCGAGAATACAATCCAGGAAGGGATCATCGGCGACATATTGAGTCTGGTCGAAGCCATAGAGCAGGGGGGAGAGGCTCTGGACCCAATCCTTGTCGCACTCCGGGCCGTTGTTGCTGGGCATGGGGTCGGGAGAGCTGACCATGGTGTTGTTGCCCAGATAGCCATAATAGCCCGCCTGGTGGAGATCCTGGGAGAGAAATGTCAGGGAAAAACGGGCATTTTCCTGGGCGCGGGACATGTTGTAGACCATGTTGTAGGTCCGGGAAACGCTGCTGAAAAGCGACATCACCCCCAACACCATGAAGGCGGATAGCCCCAGGGTGATCATCAGTTCGATCAGGGTGAAACCTCTTTGGGATCGCTTATGGTTCATGATCTATCGGCCCCTAGTACTCGGTTTCGACCCACACTTGGTGGAGGTCTTCTTCATCGTTTGGGTCATCCTGCCACCGAATGGTGGCCCGATAGACGGAACCATTTTTTTCGATGATGCCCACCGCATGATAGAGCCCGGTGCGCGATCCCACACTATAGAGTTTGGTCTGCCAGTCGTAGAGATCCTTCGCCGTGCGTTCATACATGGTGGTGGCCGGTCCCGGATCATCCATCGCATCCTGGCCATAGCCCACAGTCACCCCGGCATAGTTGGCCAGATCGTTGGGATTGGCCCGCATGCCGTCGAGAATTTCAGAAGCCAGCCAGATCGCCTGGGAGCGTTGAGAAGCGTCCGAGGTGGTTTTGATCGCCTGGGCCTGCATCAGCCCCACCCCCAACAGTCCGGTGGAGAGCACCACCAGAGCAATGAGAATTTCGATCAGGGTAAATCCCTGGATCGTGTTGCCAGCAGGCAATTGTGTAGAGGAAATATTCATGGGCAGGCCAGGGAGGTTTCGCAGGGGTCGGCTTCGGCGGGGCAGCGGGAAAACTTGAGCTGCCCGGTGGAACCGATGCAGAGCACATCGGAATCATCACTGGAGTTGCTGGTGACCATAAAGGAGCCGGTGGTATGGCTTGTTCCGGTGGGATTGTAGCGGATATAGCTGGTAAACCCATCGACACTGGCGATGGAGACGCCGCTTACTTCATCCCGGACCTGAATTTCGGTCTCTTCCTCGTCATAGAGTTCGTCGTTGTTGTCATCCTGAAATATCCGCCACCCTCCGCTCCAGCTTCCGCTGGTCGTAGAAACCACCACCCACTCTCCCCGTTTGACCGCCTCAGAGCGGGCGAGATTAAGATCCCGGACCAGTTGACCGAGGTTGGCCTTGTAGCGGGCGGAGTCGATCATGGAGGACATGTTGGGGGCAGCCACAGCCGCCACAATGGCGACAATAGCCAGCACCATGATGATTTCCACGAGGGTAAAGCCCGCGCTTGGGAGAATCCGCTTGTGGTGGATGATCAATTAACCAATACCCCTCTTGCTTAACCGGCATTCAGCATGTTTTCCTGGTGTGAATGGTATTTCACAGATGAATGATACCATCCCTGGTCGATCCATTTCCACAAATCTTCACAGATCTTGACAATCCAATATAGCTGCAAGCGATATTCAGGGGATGAACGGGTGGTTGGGTCAATCTACACTGTAAACGCAAAAAAAAGCATTTGCCGGAACCTGGGAAAGAGGTGTTGATGAACTCTCCAGCCACACCAGCGCAACGAAATTTCGGGAGCGATAGTGGTCCCATTTTTCCCTGGAGAGAGGTCACGGCCCTTTTCCTGGTGGGGGTGAGTCTGGCCATCGCCCAGTTTCTCATGGTGCGGGATTTCGTCACCATCCTCTATGGCGAGGAGGTGGTGATTGTTTTGGTGAGCACCACCTTTTTTTTGGGGCTTTCCCTGGGCTATCGCTGGTCGTTGAAACTCTCTCAGCGGGCCTTTATGGGGTTGCTTGGGCTATCGCTGCTGCTGCACCTCACCTTTCCCCACAGCTATCGGTTTTTGGCGGCGGGAATAGCGCGATGGGGGGGGGAGGGGTTTGCCTTTCTGGGGCTGCTCTTCGTCTATGCTGTCGCCTTCAACGCCACCTTTGCCACCTTTTTGCCCCGGGCGATCCATCCCCAAGAGGGGCAGGAAGGGGAGCCGGGCGAGGGGGAGGGGAGCAACCCAGGGGGGGGAGCCTGGGTCACCAGGCGGCTCAAGCGCGCCTACTCTGCCGAGCTTTTGGGTTTTGCCGTGGGTTTTGCCCTCATTTCACTCACCTGGAATCGACCCCTCACCTGGCTGTTGCCCATCTACTGGTTGGGGCTGGGGGGGCTGGTGCATCTGGTTTTTCGTCGGGGGGTGGTCACCTTGATCTATGGTGGGCTGGCTCTCCTGGCGGTTGTGCTCCTCCCCTATCTCGACCCCCTGGGTTCAGCGCTGATCTATGAATACAAGCATAATATCCCGGGAGCCAAAGTGCTCTATTCAGTCAACTCTCCCTACCAAAAAGTGGAAGTGGTGGAAAATGCCAAGGGAGAACGACTGCTCTATCTCGATGGTCTGCTCAATCTCAACGCCTCGGATCTGGATGATTTAAACCACTATCTGGCCGTGCTGCCCGCCAAACTCATCCAACCCCGGCGGGCGCTCATCATCGGCAACGGCACCCTCTCCTCCGCCCCACGCCTCCACCCCCACACCCGGGAGCTGCTTTCGGTGGAGCTGGATACCGGGGTGCTTAAGGCTGGGAAGGCATTTTTTACTCCACCCCAAGCCCTGGAAAAGCTCGATCATTGGCGGCTTCAGGTGGATGATGGCAAACATTTTCTCAGCCAAAGCCGGGAAATGTTCGACCTCATCGTCATGGATATCCCCTCTCCTTTGACGGTGCAGGAGGGGGTGTTGCATACGAAAGAGTTTTATCGACTGGCCCGAGAGCGCATGCCCATGACCGGGGTGATTGCGGTGCAGATTTCCGGGATACTCACCAAAAACGACCGGATTCCCGCCCGGATTGTGGCGGCTTTGCGATCAGAATTTGAAGAGGTGATGGTGGTCAACTCCAAAAAAGCGGATCGGGGCTTTGCCTATGCCGCCCGTCGCTTGCCCTTCACTGTGCCTCAGGTGCGGGCCGGGCAGGTGGTGGATGAGAGCCGCCTGGAGGTGATTCCCCCCACGGAGATCGATCCCTTCCTCACCGAAGCCCATCCCTTTTCCCTGGATCGTTTGGATCTGGTAGCGGTACGGGGGGTGGAGCGTTTTTTGGGGAGATATTTTTAAAATGCTCTGGCCTCGCACCTACGGCTTTTTGACCGGACTCCATTTTGCGCTGCTGCAATTTGGCTATCTCTATGTTTTGCAGATCAACATCACCTCCACCTATCTCACCTATGGCCTGGTGGTGCTGCTCTGGATGGTGGGCTCCCTGGTGGGGCTCTGGTGGTGGGGAAAATCCCGGGCTTTGGAAAGTCTCCTGGTGGGGCTCGGGGCCTATTATGGGGTGGGGCTGCTCGCCTTCATGAATCCCTTTTCCACAGCGATCTTGCCATTGGCCGGGGTGGGGGTGGCGCTGAGTGGTTTTTGGGCGGGGGGCTTTTTTCCCTTCATGCAGGGCTCCGGATTGGGGATGGATGGGGTCTTTTTCCACGAAAACAACGGCTTCTTGCTGGGGATCGGTCTCTGTTTTGTGGGGGTTACCCTGATCGGTCGTCCGGCTTTGATCTGGTTTCCACTGGTGACCGGGGGCGGATTGATTGTGTGGTCGCGGATATTTAAGTCATGAAACCCTTTTTCCTGGTAGCCGCACTCCTCACCGCCTGGCTTTTGTGGATGATGACCCACCCCACAGGCCCCCCAATCCCGGCCCATGCCAATCTCCTGCTCATCACCCTCGATACCACCCGGGCTGATCATCTCACTCCTTACGGTTATCCCAGGGAGACCAGCCCCACCCTGGCCCGGCTGGCAGAGGAAGGGTTTCTTTTTGAGCAAGCCCGGTCAGTCGCTTCCAACACCTCCCCCAACCACGCCACCCTCTTCACAGGCCGCTATCCCGGGGAGCATGGGGTGGTTGAAAATGGGATTCCTCTTTCGGCTCAAAACCACACCCTTGCTGAAACATTACAGGATCACGGCTACCAGACCGCCGCCTTCACCGGTTTTGTCGCGGTCGGCCCCGAATCGGGTATGGAGCAAGGGTTTGATACGTTTGAATATCATCCCGTCGCCAGCCACCAACACCGGGCCGATACCACCGAGGAAAACAGCCGAGGCTTCGAAGCGGCCCTGGCTTGGCTCAAGGGGTGGCAAGCCGGAGTGGGGGAGGGGGGGAGAGCCGGAAGCGGGGAAAAAAATCAACAGCCCCAGTCACACCCCCCCTTTTTTCTCTGGTATCACGCCCAGCACATTCACGAAAGCTACGATCCCCCACCCCCTTACGACACCCTGTTTATGGCAGTCCCCCGCACCCGAGGTGTTCCTGGTATGGATGATTTTAACGTTCGCTGCTCCAACGATATCTATCGTGCCAGCAAAAACCATCTCCTTCCCCCCCAGCGTGAAGAAGAGATCATCGCCCTCTATGATGGTGAAATCCGCTTGGTGGATGATTTGCTCGCTCGGATGGTGGTGCAATTACAGAAGATGGGGGTGTATGAACAGACGGCGATTCTCATCGTGGCGGATCACGGCGAGCAGCTGTTTGAGCCCAGCTGGAACAACCCCCGCTTGCGATCCATCGGCCACAACGGTCGCTACAACGAAGAGGTGCTTTCGATTCCCCTGATCATCAAGCCCCAATCCGGCATTCATCTGCCAACCGGTCGAAAAATCCCCCATCCCGTCTCCACCGTGGATCTGCTCCCCACCTTGCTGGAGCTGCTGGAGCTACCTGTTTCAGCCGAACTATCAGGCCGTTCCCTGGTTTCCATGATGTATGATCCCAGCAAGCCGCCCCTCCCCGAGCCTGTCCAGTATATCCAGGAACGGGTGGGGGATCGTCTCTACCAGGGGGTGGTGCGGGATGGTTGGAAGCTGATCCGAACCCGCTGGGACAGTGGTGAATCGCGCCGCCATCTGTTTCGTTTGACCGGGAGGGAAGGGGAGCCGTCCAACCTGGCAGATCGATTTGCGGGGGTGGTTCAGCATCTCGAAGCAGGGCTCGACCAATGGTTGGCAGGGCAGACCGTTGTGGAAGAGGGGGAGGGGGAGCGGGGTGAGGTGAGCCGGGCGATGCAAAAGGCACTCAGGGATGCGGGTTATCTGCGATAGGGGATGGCCATGATCAAACAATGGAGCTGGAATCGGGAGCTGGAATTTTTCGCCTTGCTGGTGATGTTGGATCTCTTTGTGCTCGGCTTGCATCTGCTTTTGGGGGATCATCCCCAGTTGGGGAGCCTGGTGCATCTCGACAAGGAGGGTAACCTGCCCACTTGGTATAGCAGCCTCAAGTTTACCCTGGCAGCGGTCGCGGCGTTGGCCTGTTATTTTCTGGAGCGTGCTGCCCGGATTGATTCTGTTCCGGATTCGTCCCTTCCCCCGATCCGCCCCCGGTTAAGCCCCATCCCCTGGCTGTTGGTTGCGCTTCTGATGCTGGGGCTCTCTGCGGACGAAACCGCCCAGATTCATGAAACCACCGTCCATTGGTTTATGGAGAGCCCAGCTGGAGACAATCTGCGCCAGGCTTTTGAGGTGGTGCGGGCTGGCGGGGTGCTGCTGTGGGGGGTGCTGCTTTCACCGCTGTTGGTGGTGATCGGTGGCTGGTTGTTGCGTTTTTACTGGCAGCGGTTTCGGGGGCATCTCTGGTTGTTTGGGGGTGGGTTTTTGGCGGTGGGGTTGTTGGGCTTGGCGCTGGCTTTGGAAACCCGGGAAGCGGGGCTCGTGGGGGTGGGGGGGCATCTTACAGCAGCGAGCTTACGCAACTATCAGTGGTTGACCGGGGTGGAAGAGATGGCGGAACTCCTGGCGGCTTCTCTCATCACGGGGGTGCATGTGGCTTATGCCTGGACACTGTGGTCCGGGAGGTCAGGGATTCGGGGGGATGAAGGTCTTATAAATGAATCCCGAAACCGATGAGAAAGAGCCGAAAAAGATCCCCCACCGAAGCGCCTGCCACCGGAAAAATAAAAATGTGGATCAGGGCATAAAATTGCAGGGTGAGATAGCTCGCCACCACATCCCCCATCAGCCAAGGCCCCCACTGCCAGGGCTGGCGGGTCGATTTTTTTTGCAATAAATAGAGTTCGGTCAGGGCGATGCCTCCCCCCAGCAAGATAAAATAGGGCCAAGCCTGGGCAAAATAATCGAGTTCGTCCCACGCCATGCCCCGATAAAAAAACAGCTCCACCACATGGCCCCAAATCAAATTACCCACCACAATCGCCCCCAGGGTGGCGGTGATAATGCGGGTTTTGCGCCCCTGCCTGCGAAAACGAAAAAAGAGCGGATAGAAGAAGACCCGCGCCAAAAATTCCCGATAGTGAAAGGTAAATCGCTTCCAAAAAGCCACCAGATTGGTCGCCAGCCACGGCTTGTCAAAGTTGGCATCCACCCCATAGCCGCAAATCCGCCAGAGCCCCACCTTAAAGTGGGTGATACTGGCATAAATGGTGACCCAGCGAAAAAGATCCAGCAGCGTGGTCAACAGCACCGAGGAGGTGGTCAGAGGTTTGCCTGCGAGATAGTGGCGGGTCATCTCCCGAATGTGGGCATCAAAAACATCGACCCCCCATCCCGTGCAGAGATCCACCAAAAAGCGCCACAGCCAGTTGCCCAGGACCAGATAAGCCAACGCCACCCATAAAATCCGTACCCCGGCCAGCACAATGCGGTTTTTGGGTTCATGCAAAAACACCCCGTTGATATAGCTGTATCCCTGGCCGATCATCGCCTCCCGATTCCAGTTGGGCAGGGCTCCGGGAGAGATGAATACCGCCAGATAAGCCAAAAATCCCAAATCCTTCGGCACCAGGCCATCGTTAAAATCCACCTGGTAGAGCATCACCCGCTGCCAGTGCCAAAAAAAGAGCACCACCCCCAACGGCAGCTTCCAACTCCCCCCATCAAGTCCTTCGATGAGGGCGCTGCCCACCACCGTGATCAGCGCCGACTGCACCAGGAGGGTTCGCAGCAGGGGAGCGGTTTTGGGGCGAGCCAGCCAGGGCAGCCAGAGGAAACGATAAAACCCGCCAAAACCCAGAGAGAGCACCACCGCCGGATAGAGGGGCTCTCCTTGCCAAAAGCTGACCCAGGCGAGCAACCCCAGGGAGCCTCCCTTGATCAGGGGGTGTTTGGGTTGAGGATGAAAGGTGAGCCAGAGTGCGCCATGGGCCATCACCAAGCCACTGGTGGCCGGAAGGCCATAGAGAAGCCCCACCGCCCCCAGGGTCCAGAACACCAGGGCGGGGCGTTTGAAACGTAAAGGTAGATAATAGGCGCTGAGGAAGGAGCCCAGGATGGTGTAGAAGAGAATCAGCCGTTCGCTTTCGTTGCTGTCAAAGCGCTGGGTCCAGGAAATGTTGACGTGGGAGTGGATGTTTAAATCCCGGTCAAACACATGATCCAACGCCACACCCAGCTCTTGGGCCAACTCCTGGGGCATGGGCAGATGCAGGGTTTGGGGGACATAGGTAAAGAGATAGATGTAGAGCAAGAGCAGCCAGAGCACCAGCACCACCACGCCGTGGTTGTGTTGGGCATCGTTGCGGCTGCGTTGTTGGTCGGTGAGAGTGGTTTTGGTGAGAAGGCCTGCCATGGGGTATCAGATCAACGGCTTGCCGGAAGTCGATCCGCAACAAACCGGGCGAGGGTGGTGAGAGTCTGAAAATTTTCCCCCTGAATATCCGCCCGATTGAGCTGGATGTTGAAGGTGGTCTCCAAAAAAAGAATGGTCTCCACAATTCGAAATGAATCCACAAACCAACCGGTCAAAAGATCGGTGTCAGGGGTTGGCTCAGCACCACTGCCAGGAAAGCTTTCCATCAGGAAGGCTTTGATTTTGGCGATCATTTCAGCTTCATCCATGGCTTTTTCCTATAGCAATTCAAATCAAGAATTGGACATATGCCGCTGTACTTTTTCTGTCATTCCCGCGAAGGCGGGAATCCAGGGGGGCTGGCGCGAACCTTTCCAAAATCTTGTATCACTTTCAGCAAAACACCGGCCTTTCTTGAAGATTTGGTTTTTCCTTGAGGGCAATCATCAGCTCCCTGGATCCCCGCCTTCGCGGGGATGACGAATCAGGGAAGAGAGTTCAATTTTGAGATAGAACTGCTATATGATCCGCCCAGTGCCGCCCGATCCACCTTGCCGTTGGGGGTGGTGGGGAGTTTTTCCAGAGAGACGATCCTGCCCGGCATCATGTAGGGGGGGAGCCAGTTGTTCAAGTGATGGCGCAGGGCTTGGGGGTTTGGATCCTGGCGGGAGGCGAGGAAGACCTCAATCTGTCGCTTTTCCCGGTTATAGTGTACCAGCGCCTGGGAGACTCCGGGAAACCCCAGCAGGGCTTTTTCGATCTCACCAGGCTCGATACGATGGCCCAGATGTTTAAACTGGTGATCTTTCCGGCCCACCATATAGAGCAAGCCATCCCCGGCGGACCAATAACCCAGATCCCCGGTGCGATAGAGGATAGCCCCGGGATGGTCCGGCTCAGGGCTTGGGATAAAACGCTGGCGGCTGGTTTCGGGATCGTTCCAATAGCCTGGGGAGAGGCCTGGGCCGCCGATACAGATTTCACCGACTTTTTCCGGTTCGCTGAAGATCTCCCCGTTTTCAGCCATCAGCACGATCCGGGCTCCGGCACAGGGCAGACCCAGGGGCGTTTCTTTAAGATGATTAAGTTCATCCCCAAATATCCAACTCACCACATCCACCGTCGCTTCGGTGGGGCCGTAGAGGTTGGAGAGGAGAGCGTGGGGAAGGTGCGTGTGGAGATAATGAATGGTGGAGAGGGGCATCGCCTCCCCGGCAAAGAGGAGCTTTTTCAGGTGGGGGGCGTCGATTCCCTTGAGAAGATCCAATAGCTTCAGGTGGGTATAGACCGCCGGCACAAAAAAAATCAGCGAAATCCGGTGCTGCAGCAGATAATCGATGAGGGCGCCCGGAAAGCGAAAAGAGAGGGGGGGGATCAGGTGCAGGGTGCAGCCGGTTTGAAAGGTGAGGAACATATCGAAGGTAAAGTGATCAAAAAAAATCGGTGATTGATTGCCGATGATCTCTTGATCGGTCACTTGATAGGTTGCCGCCACCCAGTCGATATAGTTGCGGGTGGATCGATTGGTGATGGCCACCCCCTTGGGCAGGCCGGTAGTGCCGGAGGTGAACATCACATAGAGAATGGCGCTATCGGAGCGAGCCTGGAGCCGTTCGAAAAGCCGGGCTTCCAGTGCTGGAAAATCTTCTGGATCCGGCAGAGGGGGGGTGGAGGTGGTTAGCGGCTCCTGATCGAGATAAAAAATCCCTTCTTTCCAGGTGAGCAGCCCATGAGCCCCCAACCGCGCCAACATTCGCTGCCGCCGCTCCGGGGGATTGTCGGTATCGAAGGGGACATAAACCCGGCCACTCAACTGAATCCCGGCCATGGCGACGACCGCTGCAATGGATTTGGGGATATGGACCACGATGGGTGGGGCTTCCCCGGCCCGGGTTGCTTCCTCATCCCCTCTCTGGTGCTCCCCATTGATCACCAGAGCCTGGCCCAGCAGGAGTGCCTGCTGCCACAGGGTGGCAAAGGGGATGCGTTGCTCCCCATCCCGGATGGCGATTTTGTCGGGATGGCGGTGGGCGGTTTGCCGGAGGGTGTCGATGATTGGCAGGGGCATGACGGGTCTGGGGTTTGAGAAGAAAACCGGGATCAACCAAAACCAGTTTGGGGGGGGGAGGGGGTTGGAAGCAACCGGTTTTTGGGAGCTCATCCCGGGAGTGTGGGGATAACCGGGCTTGAAAGAGGCATCTTTCCTTTGTTTGGCGCGCGGTTTTCCCTACCCTGAAGGCTATGAACGGTATCGATAGGAACAGGGGCTTATGAGCACCATGGGGCAGGAGCCGCACCCGCACCCACCACGTAAAGCTCTGATCACCCTTGGTCGGAGAGTGGCCTGGATCCTGGGCATAGGGGTTTTACTGCTCATGCTGGTGCTGCTGCGTTTTGGCCAGGTGAGCGATTATCTCTATGCCCAATGGGTCAAGGATCCCCCCCGCACGCCACCAGTGGGCCGGGTGATTGTGGCTCCGGCGGATGGTACGGTTCTTTATGTCAAACCTTTTGAAAATGGCCTCCTGCCTGAAATCGTCAAAAGGGGGGTGCCGGTACCGGTGCATGAACATCTCAAGCGCATCGAGCCTCTCTCCCAAGTCCATGGCTATCTCATCGGTATCTACATGTCTACGCATGGTGTCCACCTCAATCGGGTGCCTTTGAGTGGCGAGGTGGAGCAGATCACGGTATTCAACGGCCCCCACATGAGCATGACCCGGGCGGAAGTGCGCATCATTCTGGGGCAGCTGATTCCCGGTTGGGTCTCCCTGAAAAAATGGCTGGGGCTGGCACCCTTTGATATTGAAAATCAGGCGGATTATATCCTGAAAAGTGCCCGGGAGAGTTTGACCATTGCCGATGTGCGGGGGGCGCGGGTTCACGTCACCCGCATCGCCGACTATTCGGTGGGAAAAATTCTCACCTGGGTGCAAGAGGGGGAGGCGGTCACCACGGGACAAAAACTGGGGATGATCACCTGGGGCTCCCAGACCGATCTGCTGATCGAAGGGAGTCCGGGGTTGGAAATCCGGGTGTCTCCAGGGGATCGGGTGTTGGGAGGGGAAAGTGTCCTGGCGACCTATTAAGAGGAGTTGGGGATTGATTGGCCTCTATCTCGTGATCATCGGGGTGGGGTGGGGCTATCACCAGGAGCTGCTCTGGGGGTGGCGCAACCTGCCCAAATATATGGATGATCGCATTGGGGCGGGCTCCCATGAGGGGCGGCTCTTGCGAAGCGCAAAAAAACGGCTCCGTCGGGGGGTGGAGCTGGAAGAGGCGCTCATTCGCGTAGAGGAGGCTCTGGGGATTGATCCCAACCTGGCAGCAGCTTACCTGCTGAAGGGGGATCTCCTGAAGCGGCTGGGGGAGGGGGATCGGGCCGCTCGGGCCTGGCAGCAGGGGCTTGGGATCGATCCTTTTCAGCGGAAGGGGTATGAGCGGCTGGTGCAATTTTATCTCCAAGGGAGAGAACTGGATCAAGCACGGAGGGTCTATCAGGAGGGCATTCGGACATTTGCCAGGTTGGTTCAGGGCAACATGCCTCACAGGGATCCTGGTGTGGCCAGAGCCTACAATCGCAAGGCTTTGCAGGTTCGGGAGGCGGCTGTTCAGGATTGGACGGTGCTTAAGTTGAGTTTGGCGCGACTGGAGCGGTTGGAGCGGCAGTGGCTGGAAGAGTCATTCCCATTCCGGATCAGCAGGTGAGCCGAACAAAACAATATTTGGCCACAGAGGACACGCAAGAACACAGGGAAAACCAAAATCGGGCCAAAATCGTCCCCGGTCGTGGTCGACATATTCAGCTGTTTTTGGTGGTTTTCCCCTGTGTGCCGTGTGGCCTGTTTTTCGGTTTTGAATGAATTTCAAACGCTGGCTTTAAGCGCATCGTTTGAACCAAAAATCGTACAATTATAGTGGTCTGGCTTCAGCGGATGGTGGCCAGGGGCTTGGCTCCCCCGGGAAAGTGGGAGACGCCAAGCTAGCCCGGATGTTGCACGACTATCCGCTGACTTGGTTGAAACTGGAAAAACCTCCGAGGAAAAGCACCAAAGGGCCATTTTTCCTACCAAAAAGGCATGATTTTGGTCCTCAAGACACAACTCCCCCTTACCCCCGTTTGATTTCTGGCGCCGGGATGCGTTGTTCTTCGATCAGGCGACGCAAAAATTGAAATTCATCCTGGCTGGCTGCTGGAAACCCCACCTCG
>JADFZT010000070.1 GCA_015232395.1 Magnetococcales bacterium
GACGCCGTGGTAATCCTTGAAGGCGATGGGTTCACGCTGGACGATGCCTTCCGGTACTGGATCGAGCAGCCGCTTCCGGTTCAGGGAGATCCTCCTCGTCAGCCCCCCAGTCATCTTCCAGAGCCTCTTGCGCTTCCTCCAACTCATCATCATCAGAGTCAAACGCCAGTTCCTCTTCCTCTTCGACTGCTTCGGGCTCGGGCTCCTCTTCGGCTAAAACCGGTGCTTCCGATTCAAGTTCAAGCTCCTCAGCTGTTTCGGGCTCGGGTTCCTCAGCTGTTTCGGGCTCGGGCTCCTCAGCCATTTCGGGCTCGGGCTCCTCAGCTGTTTCGGGCTCGGGCTCCTCAGCTGTTTCGGGCTCGGGTTCCTCAGCTGTTTCGGGCTCGGGCTCCTCAGCCATTTCGGGCTCGGGCTCTTCAGCCATTTCGGGCTCGGACTCCTCGACCACCACCACCTCTTCTTCAGGTGCCCCGGGAAATCCTTCTGCCGATGCAGGAGGTGGTGCGACCTCCATGCCATCCAGCTCAAAGACGTCCTCTTCCTCTCCCGCCTCGTCATCATGCTCGGCAACCGCCGCTGCAAAAGAGAAGGCCTCTTCGTCCACCTCCGGAGCCGAAACCACCGCTGCGGAAAACCCCATCTCCTCCGGATCCTCCCCTTCCGGGATCCCCATCTCCTGGGAATCCTCCAGCTCCTCCTGGGGCTCCGGAGTCGGCTCAGGATTTTCCTCAGCCAAGCCGGCAATCATCTCATCCAGATCAACCGCGTCCTCACCCGCCGCCCCAAAGGCATCTCCCTCTTCCTCATCCAGCTCTCCCGCCTCAGGCCCCACAGCGGCCACAAACTCCGCCGCCTCATCCGCCATCACCGCATCGCTGAATTCCGGAAGGGGCTCCACATCGGCCTCGACCGCTTCCATCACTTCGGTCAGATCCAATACATCCGCCTCATCCACCCCCCCTTCACCCAAGTCAGAGTCCCCCGACTCCTCCAGCAAAATATCCGAATCAGCATCAGCATCCAGATCATCCACCCGGGCTGAAGCTTCCCCTGACTGGATCAGCTCTGCCAGATCAAGCACATCCTCCTCTTCCACACTCTCTTGGGCGTTGAGTGGATCATCCTGATCCTCATCAAACGCTGATTCCGACGCTTCTTCTTCGATATCGGAAGGTTCCGGCATCTCTTCAATATCGTTGGGATCCGGCAGGTTGTCCCGGGGCTCTGAATCAGCGTCCGCCTCATCCCGATCCGACAGTTTCGTCTTCAGCTGTGATTCCGAGACCGCCTCCAACCCGAGCCGGGCAAAGGTATCCGCCTCATCCCCCATCTCTTCCAACTCTTTTTCCACTTCGGAAGTGTCGTCCAAAACGGCGGCCACCTCCGAAAACTCCGGACCGGCATTGGGAAGAACCAGGGGGGCCCCGGTATCCTCTCTCAAGAGCAACTCTTCCTCTCCCACCAATTCCGAAAAGGCTTCCAGCTCAGTCAATTTTGGCTCTGGGGTGGCAGAGCTCTCTTCCAGGGGATCGGTGAGTTCCAGAGGCTCTTCCTCCTCCAACGCCTCATCCCCTCCAGGCTCGGCTGTTTCGGCTTCATCCTCCTCAGGGGAAAATGGCTCCGACTCTTCAGACAATGCCTCCATTCCTTCCAGGGCAGAGGCTTCATCGATGGATTCCAGCCCCTCCTCTGCCAGATCGGTATCGCTATCGGACTGGGAATCCCCATCACTCAAGGCCCGACTCAGCGCATCCTCATCCACCACCGTCAGCAGTGCCTCGGAGGCGTCGTCATCCAGGATCTCCTCCAGGCTGGCCAAAATTTCCGACATGGAGGGGTCGTTATCCTCTTGACTGACCTCTTTGGCCGGCTTTCCCTGGACGTCCATAAAGTCTCCAATCCCATCCTCGGAAAAATCTTTCAAGCTCTTGGCAAGCCCCACCGTGGCCAGCTCCAACCCCCAGGAGTGCCCGGACTTTTTCTTGCCTTCCCCCTTGGTGGACTTACCCTTTTTTCGACCCATGTCCGCCCCCATTGACACGATTCACCGGGTTGACCCACGCACCACCAGCACTCTCCCCACGGCTCTCGACTGCAAAAAATCCATGCGTCCTGCATGGGTCCTGGTGGCAACGCACCGCTTTCGGGTTCATCCTCCACCCCTGCTGACAATGGAACACCAAAGCAGAGATTGATCCGGGGGTGGTGACAGAAAAGCGCCCAGGCTTACCACCCCAGATAGAGACGTACGGAATCCACCATGTTGCGCACGATTCCGCCAGCCGGGACGGCTGTATCCGCCAAGACCGGTTTGCGCATGAGTTCCTCTTCTCCCAGCTTGACCACCAGGGTACCGATGGGTTGCCCCTCGGCCAACGGCGCCATCAGGGGATCCTCATAGAGAATACCCACCTCCAGAGAACCACGCTCCTTACGGGGCACCGTCACCACCAGGGGCTCAGCCAGGCGGCCAGTGACCTCTTCCTGCTCCCCTTTCCAGACCCGAATGGTGCGCACGGTTTCGCCAGCGCCAAAAAGACGCACGGTTTCAAACATGCGATTGCCGTAACGGAGAAGTCTCAGGGCTTCCTCTTCCCGATCCTTGGAGTTACGCGCCCCCATCACCACGGCAGCCAAGCGCTGCTCATCCTTTTCGTTGGTGGCGATGAGGCAGTATCCCGCCGCCCGGGTGTGGCCGGTCTTCAGCCCCGTCACCGAGGGATCCCGCCACAAAAGACGGTTGCGGTTGTATTGACGGATACCGTTGAAGGTGTACTGCTTTTCCCGGGAATAGTGCGAAAATTGGGGAAAATCCCGGATCAGGGAAGAGGCCAGAACAAACATGTCCCGGGGGGTGGTGTAGTGATCCTCGGCAGGCATGCCGGTGGCATTGGTAAAGTGGGTATATTCCAGCCCCAACTCCTGGGCCTTGGCGTTCATCAGCTCGGCAAACCCCTCCTCAGAGCCCGCCAGATATTCCGCCACCACGATGCAGGCGTCGTTACCGCTCTGGACGGCAATCCCCCGCACCAGATCCTCCACCCGCACTTTATCTCCCACCTTGACGAAGGTTTTGGAGCCCCCCATGCGCCAGGCCTTTTCACTCACCGGCAGCTCGGTCTCCAGGGTAAGCTCCCCCTTGGCGAGGGATTCGTAGATCAGGTAGAGGGTCATCACCTTGGTGAGGGAGGCCGGCTCCAGGCGCGCATCCCCATCCTGCTCGAACATGATCGTGCCGGAATCCACATCCCCCAGCACCGCCCCCTTGCCCAAAATTTTGAAAGGGGCTTTCGGGGCCGCCGTTGCCAGAGTGGCTAGACTCACCACCAGCAAAAACATCAAACCGCTCAAGATCCAGCCACTTCCAGCACGCAAAGCCAAAAAGTTTCCAGACCCCCGAGGGGTGTGTGACTGCTCGTTCACCTGAAACCTCCAATCGTAACCCGGCCCCGGGGACTATCCCCCGAAGCCCTCTGCTGGCAAGCTACTCTTTGACGATGCTGCCAGCGCCAAATCCGTTCTGATCCAAACGGGAGACGATCCGTTCTGCCTGATCTGCCGTGGCAAAAGGACCGAAACGCACCCGATAAAATTTTTCACCGTTGACCCATTTTTTGACCACCCTGGCATCCCCCACCTCCTCCAACGTCTCCGCCAGACGCCAGGCGTTACTCGCAGCCTGGAAGGAGCCTACCTGCACATAAAATCCCTGACCGGAATGGCTGGTCGATTCGGTTTGGCGGGCGTTTCTTTTTTTAGGGGTGGGTTTTGCAGGGCTTGTTGCACCCTGGGTCTTGGTCCTGGTTTGGGCCGTTATTTTTGCTTTGGATCTGGCCTTTTCCTGGCTGGTTAGCTTGCGATCCGGCCCCAAAGCCTCCACCCGCACCCGGGCGGTCCCCTGTTTGGCAAAGCCCAGTTGTCGGGCCGCCGTGAGGGAAAGGTCAATCAGGCGATTTTTGACAAAGGGCCCCCGGTCGTTGACCCGAAGCTCCACCGACCGACCATTGGCCAGGTTGGTCACCCGCACCCGGGAAGGAAGGGGCAAAATAGTGTGGGCGGCTGTCATGCCATACATGTCGTAGGTTTCGCCGATGGCCGTGGGGCGTCCATGAAATTTTTTGCCGTACCAGGAAGCGGTCCCCTCTTCCACATAGCCGTTGGCATTTTTCATGGGATAGTAGGTCACCCCGAAGACCTTGTAGGGTCGACTGGTGGGGCCGTCCTCCCACACTTCGGGACCCTCCGGGGTGCCGCCAATACGGGCACACCCACTGACCCCCAACGCCAGAAGGAACAAAACAACCGTAACCGAAGTCCAACGCTGCACCGATGAAGCTTCCATTCCTCAAGGGTTCCGCCCAAAGCGGCGGGAAAGTTCATAGACCGCCATGGCAAAGCGGCTGGAACGGTTCCAACGGGTAATCACCCGGAAATTTTCAAACACCATATAATAGCGATAGCCGTGCAACTCTTCCAAGCGGATTAATGCGGCAGGTGCTTCCAGATCCGGTTGGGCGTTGCCACTCACCAGCCGTACGCCTTTTTCCTGCCAGCTTTTCCAGGGGTACATGGCCGATAGATTTGGCGAGAGCATTCCCTCAAGCGCAGGATTTTTCTGCACCGACCAGCTATAGGCCCCACCCCGCTGCCAGCCGTGCCCGTGGAGATAGTTGGCGATGGAGCCCAACACATCCGCCCGGCTTTTAAAAATATTTTTATCACCATCCCCGTCAAAATCCACCGCATACCGGCGCATGGAGCTGGGAATCATCTGCACCTGACCCATGGCCCCGGCAAAGGAGCCCTTTAGCGTGAGAGGGTGCCACCCCTCCTCCCGACACAGAAGCAAAAATGCCCGGAGCTGCTCTTGGAAAAAAGCCGCGCGTCGGGGATATCGGGTGGCCAGGGTAAAGAGGGAGCGCAAGACCGGATGCCGCCCCATATTTCGCCCAAAGTCGCTTTCCACCCCCCACAAGGCCACCAAAATTTCGGCTGGTGTGCCATAGCGGGATTCGATTTTTTTCAGGAGCGCCCGCTCCTCCTCCATCCGCTTGCGACCTCGATTGACCCGCCGGTCGTTGATGAGCCGCTTACGGTATTTATGGTAGGGCAACGCCTCGGCCTGATGATCCATGAGTTTCAGCACCCGACCGTAAGGAGGCAGGCCACCCAGCAGATCATTCAGCCAACTGCGATCAAAACCGTCCTCATCCACCAAAGCCAGAAGCCACGGATAGCGGGCCACCAGATCCCGTTCAGCGGCCCCGGCCACGCCCCCCACGCCCCCTGACAGGCCCAAGGCCAAGGCGGCAAGCCCCACCCCCCCCTGGCCAGCGAGAGCCAAAAAATCCCGTCGATCCCCCCCCCACGGCAGGGGATCTGCCAGCCCTTGCCCCGAGGGCGATCCGGGTACATCCTGAAGAGGCTTATCAACCATGGCTTCACCGGCTCTGGAGCGCGAGTGACCTTGCAGAAAGGCCCCAAGGGTACAATGTAACCCGGATCCTCCCCCATGTAACGGGAGAGTTAACAAAAAACAGCCTTTCACCCCCCTGTTTTCCCCTGCCAGGCCCTCCGGTCCCACCGACACCCCTTTTCCAGGATAGAGACCCCTTTGCGCCTGACCCAACGATTCCGCCACCTGATCCCCCATTTCAAACGCCACAAGGGCGCCTTTGCTCTGGGTTTTTTGCTCCTGGTCATGAGCAGCCTGACTTCCGCCACCATCCCCTGGCTGATGAAACTGGCCACTGAGGATCTCACCCAACACGCCCCCCGGGAGACGCTCCTCGGCCATGCCGGACTCCTCACCGTGGCGGCCCTCCTCCACGCTCTCCTGCGGGTGACGGGGCGCACCCATGTTTTTGCGATTGGCCGACGGGTGGAGTATGGCCTGCGCAAATCCTTCCACGCCAAGCTCCTCACCCTGGACGCCCCTTTTTTCCAGGGGGAACGCACCGGGGATCTGGTCTCCCGGGGCAGCGGCGACATCATGGCGATCTCGATGTTTATCGGTCCCGGTTTTTTGCAAATTTCCAACACCCTGATGACCTACACCGTTCTGCTCCCCATCATGCTCAAGCTGGATCCGGTCTTGACCGGCCTGGCCCTGCTCCCCTTCCCCCTCATTTTGCTGCTGGCCCGGCGGCTGACCGGCCGCCTCTACCGCTCCAGCCAGGCGGTCGCCAAACAGTTTGGCGGGCTTTCGGCCTTTGTTCAGGAAGGGGTCGCAGGCATGGGGGTTATCCGCTCCCACGCCCGGCAAGAGGCCTGGGGGGAGCAGTTCGACTCCGAGGTGGAAGGACTCTATCAGCGGCAGATGACTCACGCCCGACTCCAAAGCCTGCTCGTTCCCCTGATCCTCTCCAGTGGCGCGGTGGGGGCCTGGATCATCCTGGCGCGGGGGGGCCCCCTGGTCGCCAACGGCACCTTGAGCCTGGGAGATTTTGTCGCCTTTACCGGCTATCTCACCATGCTCATCTGGCCCACGGTGGGACTCGGCTGGATCATGACCGTGCTCCAGCGGGGCTTGGCCGCCATGGAGCGCATTGGCCGCATTCTCGACACCCAACCCACCATCCAACTCCCGGACACCCCCCCGCAACCCATCCCCTGGCAGGGCAAGCTATCGGTTCGGGATCTCCATTTTCGCTATGGGGATCAATCCATCCTGGAAAAGATCCACCTGGAACTCCCGGCGGGTGGCTTTGTGGGGTTGGCGGGCCGTGTGGGGTGTGGCAAATCAACCCTTCTCAACTGTCTCGCCCGGCTGCTGCCCCCTACTATCGGGGAGATATCCATAGATGACCGCCCCCTGCCGGAGATTGACGAGACCGATCTGAGAAATCATCTGGCCATGGTGCCCCAGGAGGGGTTTCTCTTTTCGGCCACGGTGCGGGAAAATCTGCTTTTTGGTAACCCCGAAGGGGGGGATGAACTGGCCTGGGAAGTGGCCAAAACAGTCTGTCTGGATGAGGAGATCCGACACTTTCCCCATGGGCTCGACACCCTGGTGGGAGAGCGGGGCATCACCCTCTCCGGGGGGCAAAGACAGCGGGTGACCCTGGCCCGGGCGTTGGCCATGAACCCCAAAGTGCTGCTTTTGGACGATATTTTTGCCAACGTCGATACCCACACCGAAGCGCGGATTTTGAAAAACCTCCACGCCTTGACCCCCCAGCGCACCATCCTCCTGATCTGCCACCGGGTCTCCTCTCTGAAGGAAGCCGAAACCATTCATCTTCTGGAAGAGGGGCGCCTCGTCGCCTCGGGAAATCACGATCAACTCTTAAAAGAGAGCCCCCTTTTCCAGGATCTCCACCGACAGATGAGCCGCCAGGAAGCCCTGGAAGAACTCAAACAGGAAAAAATCCAGCGGGAAAGAATCCAGCAGGAAACACTTAATCGGGAGGCGCAACCATGAGACCCGCCGTGCCTTCGGATACCGAGGAGACCCAGTTCGGCAAGCTTTTGGATCGGGAGCTGTTCCTGCGTTTTTGGGGTTATGCCCGGCCTTATCGCAAGTGGGTTTTCATCGCCATCGGGCTTTTGCCCCTTTCAGCCATCGCCCAGCTGGGTCAGCCGTTGCTGGTCAAGCTGGCCGTGGATCGCCATCTGGTGACGGGTGAGTTGGAAGGATTCAGCTGGCTGCTGGTGATTCTGGGGGGACTTGCGCTTTTACAGTTTATCGCAGGCTACGGCCAAACCATCCTCAACGCCTTGCTGGGCCAGCGGGTGGTGCGGGATATGCGCCAGGATCTCTTCGCCCATCTGCTCCGCCAGGATGCCCCCTTCTACGCCAAAAATGAGAGCGGACGCCTCACCAACCGGGTCACCAACGATACCGAAGCGGTGAGCCAAATGGTGAGCCAGGGGTTGGTCAATCTGGTGGGGGATGTGCTGCTGCTGGTGGGGATCATGGTGAGCATGGTGTGGCTATCGCCGAAGCTGGCCGGGGTCACCTTGATTGCGCTACCCATTATCATTCTGGTGACCATGACCGTCACCCGCAAAATGCGCAAAGTGCAGCGCCAGAGCCGCCTGCTGCAATCCCAGATGGCCAGCCGCCTCACCGAAGAGGTGGAAGGACATCAGGTGGTGCGGCTGTTCCATCGTCAGGAAAAAAACCGCACCCGCTTCGATGGAATCAACCGGGATCACCTGCACCACACCATTCGGATCAAGTTTTTCGACGCCTTTCAGTTCAGCTTTGTCGAAGCCGCCGCCACCATCACCATCGCCCTGCTCTTCTTCTATGCCAGCCAACCGGAAACCCGGGAGGCGATCACCCTCGGCACCCTGGTAGCATTTATCGACTATCTTCGGCGGATTTTTCTGCCCATTCGGGATCTCTCCTCCAAAATCACCACCATGCAGGCGGCGATGACCGCTCTGGAGCGCATTTTTTCCCTCATCGACACTCCCCCCACCATCCAGGACCGGCCCACCGAAAGGGAGGAAGCGAACCAAGCTCATTCAACATCCTCAACACCCCAAGCCCCCCAGATGCCTCCCTCCTCCCCCTTCACATCGAAGCAGGTACAAGGGGCGATTCGCTTTCGCAATGTGGGGTTCAGCTATGGGGATGATCCGGTGTTGAAGGGAATCAATGTTACGGTGGCTCCGGGGGAGCGGGTGGCCATTGCGGGGCCGACGGGGGCGGGGAAGTCGAGCTTGATCCAGCTGGTCAACCGCACTTATGAACCAACAGAAGGCACGGTGGAACTGGACGGTGTCGATATCACCCACATTCCCCTGGCCACTCTCCGGCCTCTGGTGGGAGTGGTGTGGCAGGAGACCTTTCTCTTTGCGGGCACCATCGCCGACAACATCAGCCTGGAGGATCCCCGCATCACCCCGGAGCGCATTCGCTGGGCGGCTAAACAGACCGGAGCCGACACCTTTATTGATGTGCTGGCGGATGGTTATGAAACGGAACTTTCGGAGCGGGGGAGCAATCTTTCAGCGGGGCAGAGGCAGCTTTTGGGTTTGGCCCGGGTGTTGGCGGCGGATCCGAAAATTTTGGTGATGGATGAGGCGACCAGTTCGGTGGACACCATCAGCGAGCGGTTGATCCAGAAGGCGCTGGAGCGAATCTTCGAAAACCGCACGGCGCTCATCATCGCTCATAGACTCTCCACCATCGAACACGCGGATCGGATTTTGGTGATTTCCGACGGCGAAATCGTCGAATCAGGCCCCCATCAAGCCCTCCTGAACCAAAACGGCCTCTACGCCCAACTCCACGCCCTACAGTTCGATGCCTCCAGCCACTCTTCTCCCGTCAAAGAGGCCATCCAAACCTCCACTCCACCAAACTAAAACAGTCAAGCCATCAACGCTGGTTTTCCACTGATTCAACTGGCAAACCAGCGGCGGATTTTTTCGGCCAGGCGTACACTGGCGGTCTCGACGGCTTTCTCCTGCTGCTCCCGGCTCGCCTGGTGTTTGGCGGTGCGCTGTTGGTCCTTCTGCTGCATCTGGGCGACGATGCCGGCCAGCTCCTGCAACACTGCCGGGCGGTTTTGCACAATGCCGGTCAGGGTCTCCTTGGTCACCTCGTGGGTCACCGTCTCCCTCTCCCCGGAAACCCGCACCGTGGCACTCCGGGGCTCTCCGGTCATCAGGGACATCACCCCCACCGTCTGCCCCATGCCCAGAGTCGCCACCCGCAACTCTTCCCCATCCCCCTGGGTGATAAAGACATCCACCTCCCCCCGGGTGATCAAAAAGAGGGAATCCCCCTTGTCCTTTTGATGGATCAAAGTCTCCTGGGGGCCGTGGATGTGGCGCTTGGCCCGAAACGCCAGCTCATGAAGCTCCCACTCCTCCAGGGAAGCAAAAAAAGGCACTGCCCGAAAAAATTCCAACAGCTGGCTGCTCTCCTCCACCTCCCGCCACACCGTCCCCGGCACCGGTCGCTCGGCATGCTCCAGGTCGATATGAGCGTGGAGGCGATTAAAGGAAAAACGAATCCCCCGGCGATTCAGGCGATACCAGATAGCTGAGGCGACTTGGTTGGCCGCTTTGTGGCGATTGGCAAAGGTATCGATATAGTAACAAGCGGAATAACGCACCCCCAGATCATCAAATTGATCAAAAATGGTATAGGCCGCCGGATGCTTTTGGATGGCTGGAGATTGGGCCATGGCAAAATTGACCAGGTCGATCACCAAATTGGGCGCTGCGCCATACTCCACCATAAAGGAGAGCTTGCGCTGGATGGCAGGTGTCGGCTTGCTGGCGTTGCGAACCGGGCTTCGGGCGACCACACTGTTGGGAAAAACCAGCTGATTGCCGTGGAGATCCTCACAGGTGACACAGCGCCAGTCGATATCCCGAATCAGACACCACTCCTCGTTGATCTCCACCCAATCCCCCTGGGCAAAGGGCGGGGAAAGGTTGAGGGAGATGCCTGCAAAAATTTCTCCGATGGTGTTTTGTGCGGAATAACCCACCACAAAGGCAAACACCCCGGAAGTGGCCGCCAGGGCGGTGATGGATTTGTCGAAAATGAAGGCCATCAGGATCATCAGGGTGATCAGATAGACCAACACATGAACGCTGTCGCGCAACAGCGCCGGAATCGTCGAGCCCCCCTCCTCGTTGCCGAGGATCCCCTCCCACACCACCCGCTCCAGCAAGCGGTTGAAGGTATAAGCCAGAGCAAACCACCAGGTGGCCAGCACCAGCTTGTGAATCAAGCCATAGTGGCGAACCGCCAGCCCGCGCAGAGGCTCCATCAGGGATTTGAGCAGGGAAAGATCCAGAACCGTCAACAGGGAGAGAAAAACCATCAGCATCAACCCCAGCCGCAGACGGGAAGAGCTGCTCCGCTCTCGCCGGGTGAGGTTGGCTACAATAAAAGCCAATACCACCAGCAAAAATGAAAAGCCGGAATATTCAAACACATCTCCCAAATCCTGCACCGAGATGCCGGTCATGTAGGTCTCATTCATGGCCTGATTCGCCTTAAGACAACGAACAAAATTGAGTGCGTGTTTATCTCGTTTTTAAGCCAAAAGAGGTACTGGCGCAATCGGTTGGCTGATGGAAGAGCCCTCCCAAGGGAGATCAAACCATCAAAGAGGCCGGACAAAAGGGGTGGAACCCTCCCCTGGAGCCGACTGTTTCCCTTAAGCAGGGTTTTGGATTATTTCACCCCGATGCGATCAAACACCTGCTCTTCAATCTCCCGGATCACCCCACTCTCAGCCATCTGTGCTTCGGCCTTTCCGGGATCATTCATAAAATTTTCATAAGAGAAGAGGGTGGCGACTCTTTTGGATTTGGCCAGGCAATAATCGGTCACATAAATCTGATAAAACTCCTCCCCGCCGATGCGGTCAAAAATCCGGTTGAGAGGGGTATTTTTCAAGCTCAGGGAGCGTTGCAGGGTCTGGGCAGAGGTGACTTTACAGAGATACTCCACCTCTTGCATCTGTTCTGGCTGCCAAGCTGATTCCTCGGCTTCCACCCCAAAAGGAACCAGCATCACGACCAGCATCAACCACTTGATCATCTTTTTCATCTCCCCTGTTTTCGAACGGATATCCGAACCTGAATACCCGACTAAATAAGCCCCCATGGCTGGAATGCTCCACCTGATAACCACGATCCAGCGAAAAAATTTCCGGTGGGCCACCCATGGACATTTTTCCAAAATCAACGAAAACAAACTGGCTCGTTTTTTGCGATAAGATTAAATATAGCCTGAAACAGCTCTGCCAGCCCTATCCTGGCTTTTGTTTTCCCTGATAGCACTCGATTCAACGGAGATCACCTTGGAATTTCTTGATTTTATCTACAAAATGCACAGCACTGAAGAAGAAGGGGCGATCATCAATCCCAACCATAAGGTGACGGTGACCGACCCCAAGTTGATTTCCCAGATTATCATGATGATGACGATGGAAGGAGATCAACCCATCCGGCTTCATTTTGGTCGGCAAATATTTAACTACCACTCCTATCTCAAGGTAAACATTCGGGAATTTCAGGCAGCAGACAGCCTCTATCTCCTGATCGACGCCCTGGATCCCCCTATCGGCAACATCCGAATCCGCAGTAGTCAATTCATCGATATTCAGATGTTTACCAAAAAATATTTTTTGGGATTCCGTGTCAGCTATCTGGACCTTGTCAAAAAAAATTTATTCAAGCTCTCTTTTCCCAATGAGCTTATGGTCAAACGGGAAAAACGGGCTTCCATCCGGGTCAAGACCGACAGCAAGTGGAAAATCTCCACCCTCATCACCCGGGAGGCTGGCATCACCTTTCCGGTACAGCTTCGGGATATTTCAGTGGGCGGGCTCTGCTTTGACTGTAAGGAAAACATCCCCAAAATCAACAAAGCCTCCACCCTCACCTGCCAGTTTGAATGGAAAGAGCTGGATGCACCCCTGACCCTCTCGGCCAGTGTGGTGGAAGGGTTTGTCGAGGAGGATCTTTGCGGTTACCGGGGGCGTTTCCTGTTTGATTCCTACGATGATTCACTGCGAGCCCTGGAACGAATGGTGAGCGCGATGCAGCTGAAATATCTCAAGCGGCGGAAAAAATATTTCAAGGAGTGGTAGCCCGATTGTGCCAACCCGAACGGCTCTTTGCGGAGCGGCCAGCCGCCTCTGTGGAAGGCTCATCATTGCCGCTGCACGGACAATCCCCACCCCCACCACTCTCCACCTCTTCCCAGTCGTCCACACTTTGACGCACCGGGATGGTCTCACCGTCGCTCAGATGCAATAGCAGCACATAATCCAGAGGTAGAGAGGGCGTTACCCCTGACGGCAGCACTCTCTCTCCCCGCCAACCGCCACCGGAGCCCAGGCTGCTTTCAAAGGTCAATTCCAGGGGGGCGCTACCGAGATAGGGCCCCAGCAGGGTGGCGCCCATGAGCTGTTGAGAAAAATCCGGCACCTCAGCCGCCATCAGATAGCGGCCACTCTCCCCATCCCGCACGCCGAACACTTCGGCGGTCAAAATCACACACTGGCGGTCGCTGGGGGCATATTGAACCCGATTGCCAAACCAGACCCCGGTCTCGCCACCCTTTGGCTTGGTCCAGCGCCCATCCAGACGGTCATCCGCCAGGCGCCCCCGAAGGATAATCGCCCCGTCACTGAAATGGATGACACCCTCCAGGCGGTCGGCGTTGATTTCACCGTCGATGGCCACCCCATCACACACCATCTCCCCTTCGAAGGTGTCGCCGGATTGCTCAAACGAAAAAAATTCCGGCCCCTCCAACCCGGAGTCACTCCCCTCCTCGGCATGAAAAACCAGCCAGGTGCCAGCAAGATCCGCCGCCTGAAGAGCCCCTGGAGAGAACCATAAACCCAGCACAAGAGCCAAAAACCAGGACGTTTTTTTCATGACACCCTTCTCCCCTTCGCCTTCGTTCCTATAGCAATTCGAATCAAGAATTGGGCATATACCGTTACACTTTTGCTGTCATTCCCGCGAATGCGGGAATCCAGGATGTCTGGCACGAACCTTTCCAAATCTTGCTTCACTTTCAGCAAAATACCGGCCTTGCTGAAGATTAGGTTTTTCCTTGAGAGCCATGATTATCTCTCTGGATCCCCGCCTTCGCGGGGATGACGAGTCAGAGAAGAGCATCTATATTCTTAGGTAGGCTTGCTATACCCACCCCAAAACAACCCTTTCGGCCAAACCTGCCGAAGCTATCCGCCACGCCGGAAAACCCCCACACAAGCACCCAACCACAAAGACGACGGTCAAACGGCCTTTGCTAAGGATGACATGTTTGGAAGGAAGATTATATCACATAGTTTAGGGGTAGAACTAAACCGTTGAAAAACAGTTTATGATTAACTATCCTGTGATATTGAGATAAATCAACATTCATGAGTTGGACTGGGATTGATTCAATAGACATGACGACAACAGAGCCCGACAGCCCAGCCAATCCCATCCGCTCTCTATCGGCTGGCTATCCCGGTCGAACCGGACATAAAGGTCACCACACATGAAACGCAACACCTACCAAACCTTCTTTGGTATCGTTCTGCTTCTGGGGTTTGTTTTGCTGGCCCCCACCCCTGCCCTCGCCTTGAACGACGGGGATGTGGCTCCGGCTTTTTCCCTCCCGGCCCTGGGTGAAAATCCCCCGGCGGACAAGATTGAACTGGCAGCCTACAAGGGCCAAGTGGTGCTGGTGGACTATTGGGCCTCCTGGTGCCCCCCCTGCCGCACCTCTTTTCCCCTGCTCAACGACCTGCGCAACAAGCTCAAGGATCAGGGATTTGAGATTCTTGGTCTGAGTGAAGACAATCGCAAAAAAGCCTCGGAAAAATTTTTACGGCGCACCAAAGTGGACTTTCCCATCGCCTGGGATAAAGGGGGCACCATCGCCCGGCAATATCAGGTCCGGGCCATGCCCAGCTCTTTCCTGGTCGACAAAAAAGGGATCGTGCGCCACATCTATCTCGGTTATTCCGGCAAGGCCCACATGGGCAAGCTTGAAGCCGATGTGGACAAACTTCTGAAGGAAGCTCCATGAACCGGCAAACACTGGTCAAAAATGCAACCCGACTCCGCCAGGAAGCGATGATCCAGGAGCGCGCCCGGCAAAAGCCCAAAATGTCAGCTCAAGGTCACTCCCAGTCACAAAGCCTGCTGCGCCGCTTCTGGATCCTGACCCTGCTGGCCGCTCTCGCGGTGATGGCGGGAGGATGTGCGGTGGTAGAACCTTGGGAGCGGGATTATCTCGCCCGCCCCGATATGAGCTTTGATCCGGATCCCCTGGAAGCCAATGCCCGGAGTCAGATCTATTACAGCAAAGAGACCGCCTCGGGTGGCTATGGGGTGGGAGGTGGTGGGTGTGGCTGTAACTGATCTGAAAATCAATGGCCAAAGCACCGCCCCCGGCAAGGGGTTGGCGGCGCTGATGGGAGCGGCCATGGCCCTGCCCGGACTCACTTCCCAGGCAGAGGCCGCCTCCCAGGGGGAACCTGCCATGGCGTTTTCCTATCTGGACTATCACGAGCACGGGGATCTTATTGACGTGCGTGCGCCTCTGGTCTGGGGACGCATGCCCATCGGTGAACATTATGAACTGGAGATGACGGGGGCGCTGGAGACCATGGGTGGCGCCTCCCCGGAAACCGTCACCAACCGCACCGGCGAAACAGTCCAGACCCTGACCGGCGCCTCCATCGACGACTCCCGCCAATCAGTCGATTTAAAGCTGACCCGTTTTTTTGAAAAGGGCAGCCTGGGAATCGGCGGCTCTTTTACCAGTGAGGATGACTACCACGGAGCCTCCGTCAGCATCGACAACCGCTGGGAGTTCAACCAAAAAAATACCGTACTGGCCCTGGGTGTGGGCTATTCCAGCGACGATATCGACGCGGTGGATGGGGATCCCCTCAACAAAAAGCAGATCGGCTGGGATTTTATGGTGGGGGTGACCCAAATCCTGAGCCCAACCGCCATCATGCAGTCCAACATCACCTATGCCACCGGTTCGGGCTATTTTTCCGACCCCTACAAGTGGACCTTCAGCTTCAACCCCCTTTCCATTGATACCGATGTCCGCCCCAACAAACATCGCCAATGGGCTTGGCTCACCCGCTATAACCGCCATTTTCCCGATCTGGAAGGTACCCTGCAAAGCGACTATCGCTTTTATTGGGACAACTGGGGGGTAACCGCCCACACCATGAACCTGGCGTGGTATCAATCCATCGGCGACTATTGGCAGCTGCGCCCCTATCTGCGCTATTACGATCAGAACAAAGCCGATTTTTATGCCGAAACCCTCCCCGCCTCCCCCGGAGAGGATGGCACCATCTCCTCGGATCAGCGGTTGGGAGATTTTGGCGCCTTCTCCTACGGCATCAAAGGAATCTGGGAGTTTGACAACGGCATCAGCCTCAACGCCCTGGTGGAGCGCTACCAGCAGGATGACGACCTGGCCATCGGCAGCGGCTCCCCCAACTTTAAAACCTTCGACGCCACCTTCTTTATCCTGGGTGCGGCCTATACGTTTTGATGTGAAAAGCCCGGCTGATGTGGGGGATCCGGGCTGATCCATAGCGTTTGCCTGGTTACCGGGGTGTGCTTGTGAGCCGAACCAAGCGCTTGGGGCTCTGTCCCACCCCCCACCTGGGGAATGATTCCCCTGCTCCCCAATCCGATAAGCCCCATGCGCCGATTCACCTTCCCCTTCCAGGCCATGGGGGGACCCGGAGAGCTGGTTTTTTACGCCCCGGACCAATCCCTGGCCGACAAAACCGCCCACCTGGTGCGCCAGGAGATCGCCCGCCTGGAGGCACGTTATTCCCGCTATCGCCCGGAAAGCATCGTCTCCCGAATCAACCGCTCCGCTGGCAAAAATGACATTCGGGTGGATGCCGAAACCGCAGCCCTCCTCGACTATGCCGCCACCTGCCACACCCAGAGCCAGGGGCGCTTTGATATCACCTCCGGTATTTTGCGAAAGTGTTGGGATTTTAAAAGCCAGCACATTCCTTCCCAAAATGAGATCGACCAATTCCGACCGCTCATCGGCTGGGGGCAGGTGATCTGGGAAAATCCCCGCTTACGCCTTCCCCATCCCGGCATGGAGATCGATCTGGGAGGGGTGGTCAAAGAATATGGGGTGGATCGGTGCGTCGTTATTTTGCAGGAAGAGGGTATTCGACATGGTTTTGTCAATCTGGCGGGGGATCTCAAGGCCATCGGCCCACACCCGGATGGCCGCCCCTGGGGAGTGGGGGTTCATCATCCCCGAAAACCGGGGAGTCTGCTGGCGCGCATTCCCCTGCTCAAGGGAGCCCTCGCCACCAGTGGCGATTATGAACGGGTGATCATGCAAGATGGCCAGCGGCTGAGCCATCTTCTCAACCCCCTGACTGGCCGACCCGTTACCGGGGGATTGGGCTCGGTTTCGGTATTGGCCCCCCACTGTTTGATCGCCGGCTCCATTGCCACCGTGGCCATGCTCCAGGAGCGCCCGGGGGGAATCGCCTGGCTACAGGAGATGGGGCTTCCCAACGTCCAGGTGGATGATCAGGGGGAGGTCACCAGCCACGGCATCCAGCTCCTTCCACCACCCCCCCCCAGCCACCACCTTCCCCCGTAACCACTGAAGGGACTCTTTGCTTGCACTTCGTTAGCTGTCTTGTCTTTGGGTGGCTGGTTTGTCAAAATCCAGGGACCATTTTGAATCAACCGGGGTCGTTGCAGGGATCTCCCATCGGATTCATCCAGCCGATCTGGGCGTGATCCTCCCGGCATTTTTTTTTCGCCAACAGACAAACAGCCCAAAACCGAGGCTTCAAAGCCATGCCCGTCATTCAGCCCACCTCCTCAGCGGATTGCATCGAATTTATCAACGAAAACCGACAGGATGTAGAGGAAGGGGTCTATGATATTCGCATCAAGGGGGAGTGGCTGGCCCAGCTGCCCCAAGAGGTTTTTCAGCTGCTGCTGACCCACTGCCCCTCCAGCAAGCGGGTGATTGCGGCCTCGGTGGACAATCCCGAAGCCGGGGCGAAAACACTCACCCTTCTCGCCAAGGATGACAGCGCCGAAGTACGCCTGGCCGTGGCCCAGAATATCCACACGCCCCCCAGTGATCTACGGGATCTCTCCTTCGATATCTCCGACGACGTACGCCTGGCCATTGCCCGCAACCCCGCCATTCCCGACACCCTGCTGGAGCAGCTTTCCCAGGATAAGGAGTTTGAAATCCGCCTGGAGGCCTCCAAAAATCCCGGCATCAAGATTTCCACTCTGAACCGCTTGGCCAGTGACCGGGCGGATACGGTGCGCACTTCCATCCAAAACATGGCCCGAAACCATCGCACCCCCCCCGACATGCTGGAAAAACTCTCCAAAGTGCGGGACGCCGCCCTTCGGCAGGAGGTCGCCCTGAACAGCGCCACCCCCCGCAAGCTTTTGGCCATTCTGGCCAGAGACCAGGTGGCCACGGTGCGCAGCGCCGCCCACTCCGCCTGGATCCGCATTGCCAACAACCAACACACCGATCCCAGGGAGTTGACGCAACTGGCCGGGGTGCGTTCTGAGGAAATCCGCTCAGCCGTGGCCGGCAACACCGCCACCCCCGAAGAAATTTTGGCCAAGCTCGCCGTCGATCACGCCCCCAAGGTGCGCCAAGTGGTGGCCAGCAATCCCAAAACCCCCCTCACCTGCCTGAAAAAAATGATCCAGGATCCCCTCACCGATGTCCGCCGGGCGGTGGCCAAAAGTCCCAACCTGCCAGAACCGATCCTGGAAGCCCTCTGTCAGGATAAAGCCGCCACAGTACGGGCCACCCTGGCCGCCAACCCCATCGAAATCAAACGTCGGGAAACAAACAACCTCTGCATGCTGTGTGGCAACGGGTTAAAAAAAATCGAATCGATGTTTGGGGGCAAATGCATGAGCTGCCGCAAAAACAAACCCTATTGATCCATCAGCCCGGGATCCTGCCCAAACCCCTTTTCCATCTCCGCCCACCTGACAAGCCAAAACGCTTTTGGGCGGAAGAAAAATGGACGATTGGGACGCCAAAGACCGTTTCGGAAGGGGGGGAAATGGTCTATAGTCGGCTTTTTTTTTGCATTTCCATTCCACTATTCGGGTCTGAACAATCCGAGGCAAAAAGGCCTCGATTTCGTTACAAACCCGCTATCCTGACTGGCCAATTCCCATGAAGAACCAAAATCCGGACCATCTTTGCGTATCCACCCTGAGAATGCTATCCGTGGACGCCATTGAGGCTGCCAACTCCGGCCATCCGGGGTTGCCCCTGGGGGCGGCCCCCATGGCCTATGCCCTCTGGAGCCGCATCCTGCGCCACAACCCCACCAACCCCAACTGGGTGGAGCGGGACCGATTTATTCTTTCGGCAGGCCACGGCTCGGCACTTCTGTATGCCCTGCTCCATCTTTCCGGATATGACCTCTCCTTGGAAGAGGTGAAAAATTTCCGGCAGATGGGCTCTCTCACCCCGGGCCATCCCGAGTATGGTCACACCCTGGGCGTGGAAGCCACCACCGGCCCCCTGGGGCAGGGATTTGCCATGGGTGTCGGCATGGCCATGGCCGAACGCCGCCAGGCTGAAACCCTCAACCGGCAGGAATTTTTGCCGATTGTGGATCACTTCACCTACGCCATCGTCTCCGACGGCGACCTGATGGAAGGGATCGCCTCCGAAGCCGCCTCCCTGGCCGGGCACCTCTGCCTGGGCAAGATTATCTATCTCTACGACGATAACCATATCTCCATCGAAGGGGACACCAACATCACCTTCAGCGAAGATGTCGGCGCCCGTTTCGAGGCCTATCAGTGGCATGTGGTGCGGGTGGATGATGGGGAAGATCTGGATGCCATCACCGAAGCGATCAAGCAGGGGCAGGCTGAAGAGGAGCGCCCCACCCTGATCATGGTGCGCACCAGCATCGGTCACGGCAGCCCCAAGGCCAACACCCCGGCGGTGCACGGCTCCCCCCTGAAAGGAAAGGACATGGAGGCCACCCGTTCCTTCTATGACTGGCCCCAAGAGCGCTTTCACATCCCCGAAGCCGCTGCCGACCAATTCAAAAAGACCATTCTGGATCGGGGCCAAGCCCTGGAAGCAGAATGGCAGGCACGCCTGGAAGCCTTCCAAACCCGCTTTCCGGAAGATACCAACCGCTTTTTAAGCGAATGCCGCGGGGAACTCCCGGCGGGTTGGGATACGCACCTGAAAGCCCTCGATTTTGGTGACAAACCGATAGCCACCCGTTCGGCTTCGGGCAAGGCGCTCAACGCCGTCGCCAAGGGGTTGCCTGCTCTGCTGGGGGGCTCGGCGGATCTGGCTCCTTCCAACAAAACCTGGATCGACGACGACACCAACCGCAACATCCATTTCGGGGTGCGGGAGCACGCCATGGGGGCGATCGTCAACGGCATGGCCCTCCACGGCGGATTTATCCCCTTTTGCGGCACTTTCCTGGTTTTTGCCGACTATCTGCGGGGCGCGATCCGTCTTTCGGCGTTGATGGATACCCATGTGATCTACGTCTTGACCCACGACAGCCTGGCGGTGGGCGAGGATGGGCCGACCCATCAACCAGTGGAGCATTTGGCCAGCCTCAGAGCGATTCCCAATCTCACGGTGTTCCGCCCTGCAGATGCCAAAGAGACCGCCGCTGCGTGGGGTCTCTCCATCTCCCGGGGCAAACCTGCGGCGTTGGCGCTTTCCCGTCAAAATCTGCCCATCCTGCCCGGGGCCACTGAAGAAGGGGTCGCCAGGGGAGGTTATGTGGTTTCCGACTGTGACGGAGAGCCTCAGCTCCTGCTGCTGGCTACCGGTGGTGAGGTCTCTCTGGCGGTTGCGGCTCAGGCGGTGCTGGCCGGTGAGGGCATCGCTGCCCGGGTCATCTCCATGCCTGCCTGGGAGCTTTTTGAAGCCCAACCCCAAGCCTATCAGGATGAAATCCTGCCCCCCGGCCTCACCGCACGTCTCGCCATTGAGGCGGGCAGCTCCCTGGGCTGGCATCGTTGGGTGGGGAGCCTAGGGGATGTGATTGGCGTGGATCGCTTCGGGGCTTCGGCTCCTGGGGGCCAACTTCTGGAAGCGTATGGCTTTTCAGTTGAAAATGTCGTTTCCCGAGCCAAGGCGCTGCTGTAGAATTCACCCTGTTCCACGAAAACAGCGTAACGCCTGTGGATCGTCTGGGCTGATGGGGAGTCGTGCCAGCAAAGCAGAAAGTGGGCTGACAACACGCTATCCGGTATCCAGCGCCAAAAAATAGCGGGAAGGGCCTATCTTAATCGTCATTCCAAATCAAGATGGCACATCCGTCTTGATTGGTGCGACTCCCACGGCTCACCACACCCTACGAACGCTTTTGATCAGGAACCACTGGTTACCCTTGGAGGGAGGGGATCCATTCATGACTGAGGGTTCATCCGAGCGCGCTTTGGAAGGCTCATCCGACAGCTCCTTTGGGCTGGTGTTTACGGTGGTGTTCGCCATCATCGGATTGTGGCCCCTGCGCAGTGCCCAACCACCCCACACAGCAGTCCTGGCGCTCAGCGGGCTTTTTTTTCTCACGGTCATCGTGCGCCCCGCTCTGCTCGCTCCCCTCAACCGCCTCTGGACCCAATTTGGCCTGCTGCTTCACCGCATCATCTCCCCCATTGTGATGGGAATTCTCTTTTATACCACCGTCACACCCATCGGGGTGATCATGCGTTTTTTTGGCAAAGAGACCTTACAGTTAAAGTTCGACCCCAAGGCGGAGAGCTACTGGATTGTGCGTGACAAGCCCGGCCCCGCCCCGGAATCGATGAAACGTCAATTTTAAAGCGGACAATCAGGAGTGGGTGATGTCTTTTTTTGCTGAATTATGGGCTTTTATGCGGGAGCGGAAAAAGTTTTGGCTGCTGCCCATTCTGCTCATGCTGACCCTGCTGGGGGGATTGATCATTTTTTCCCAGGGCTCGGCGGTAGCTCCTTTCATCTACACTCTTTTTTAGATCTCCTATCCCGTGCATATTCTCGGCATCTCCGCTTATTACCACGACAGCGCTGCGGCACTGATCCGAGACGGCATCGTGGCTGCCGCTGCTCAGGAAGAGCGATTCACCCGGAAAAAGCATGACCCGGGCTTTCCTCGCCACGCCATCGAATCCTGCCTCAAGCTGGAGGGCATCACCCTGGAGGAGGTGGACCGGGTGGTCTTTTATGACAAACCCTTCCTGAAATTTGAACGACTTCTGGAGACCTATCTGGCCTTTGCACCCCGGGGCTTTAAATCCTTCCGCATGGCCATTTTGGTTTGGGTTCGGGAAAAGCTGTTTCAAAAAAATTTATTGATCCAGGAGCTGCAACGCTTCGATCCTGGCTTTGATGAATCCCGGCTGCTTTTTTCCGAACATCACCAGAGCCATGCTGCGAGCGCCTTCTACCCCTCCCCCTTTGAAGAAGCCGCCGTGCTCACCATGGATGGTGTGGGTGAGTGGGCCACCACTTCGGCGGGTATCGGTCGGGATAATTCCTTGGAGATCATCAAGGAGATCCACTTTCCCCACTCATTGGGGCTGCTCTATTCCGCTTTCACCTATCACACCGGTTTTAAGGTCAACTCCGGTGAATACAAGGTGATGGGTCTGGCCCCCTATGGTGAGCCCAAATATGTCGAACGAATTTTTGAACATCTGATCGACCTCAAAGCGGACGGCTCATTTCGCTTGGATCTCTCCTATTTTGATTATTGCACCGGTCTGACCATGACCGGCCCCAAGTTTGATGAACTGTTTGGCTCCAAGCCCCGCCAACCGGAAGAGCCGGTGACCCAACACCATATGGATATGGCCGCCTCGGTTCAGGCGGTGGTGGAAGAGGTGGTGTTGCGTATGGCCCGGAGTCTGGCTCAGGAGACGGGGATGAAAAATCTCTGTCTGGCTGGTGGGGTCGCCCTGAACTGTGTGGCCAACGGTAAGCTCCTAAGGGATGGGGCCTTTGAAAAAATCTGGATCCAGCCTGCTTCGGGGGATGCCGGGGGGGCTTTGGGAGCGGCGCTGGGGTGTTATCACTGGCATCTGGACAACCCACGCATCCTGACTGACGGCATGGACGCCATGCAGGGGGCCTATCTCGGGCCATCCTTCACTCAAGAAGAGATCGAAGCCCGTTTGACCCGGGAAGGCGCCAAATTCGACCTCTTGCCAGAGCCGGAGCTGCTGGCCGCCTGTGTTGAGGCGCTGACGGCTGGAAAGGCGGTGGGCTGGTTTCAGGGGCGGATGGAGTTTGGTCCCAGGGCGTTGGGGGCACGTTCGATTTTGGGGGATCCCCGCTCACCCACCATGCAATCCGTGCTCAACCTCAAGGTCAAGTTTCGGGAGTCGTTCCGCCCCTTTGCGCCGTCGGTGTTGCGGGAGGAGATGGACCACTGGTTTCAGTTGAATGAAGACAGCCCGTATATGCTGCTGGTGGATGATGTGGTGCCGGAGCGGCGCCGAATGATGACTGAAGCGGAGGAAAAACTTTTCGGCATCGACAAACTCAACATCCCCCGCTCCCAAATTCCTGCGGTGACCCATGTGGACTATTCCGCCCGGATCCAAACAGTCCACCAGGAGACCAATCCTCTGTATCACGCTTTGATTGGGTTGTTCAAAAAGAAGACGGGCTGTCCGGTGGTGGTCAACACCAGCTTTAATGTGCGGGGGGAGCCGATTGTGGGTTCACCGGAAGATGCCTTCCGCTGCTTTATGGGCACGGGCATCGAAACGCTGGCGGTGGGGCGCTGTTTCCTCAGAAAAGAAGAGCAGGATCCCAAGCTGGTACGGGATTACAAGGATCAGTTCGAGCTGGATTGATACCAATTCCGGTTCAACAGGTGAGTCGAACAAAAAAACGTTTAGCCACAGAGAACATAGAGAACACAGAGAAAACCAAAATCGAGCCAAATTCGTGCCCGGCAGTGTGCTCGGAATATTCAGCTGTTTTTCATGCTTTTCCTCTGTGACCTCTGTGTTCTCTGTGGCAGATTTTTCGGTTTTGAATGAAGTTCAAACGATGGCCTTAAGCGCATTGTTTGAACCAAAACTCGTATAATTCTAAAAAAAATGGGGGATGTGCGGGGACTCCTCTCCCCCCATGGTTTTGCTTTTTCCTGTCAAACACACCTAAAACAGCACACGCATCCCCCCTGGATCACCTACCTCCGAGGGTTGATCCTTCCTTCTACACCACTCCTCAACACACCAACAGCATACTCAAGCCGCTACCGGCATCACCAACTCGGCATCGGTGCGGCGGAAGCCCCCATCCAGGGTGAGGATGGGCCGACCTTTCTTTTTGGCCAGGGCGTAGGTGAAGCAATCCCCCAGATTGATTGAAAATTTCAACCGGGTTTCGGCAGCCAGGCAGGCCTGCTCCATGTCGGGGGCTTCAAAGCGGATGCCGCTGCTGTAGAGGGCCCCTTCCAGCTGGTAATAATCGATGGGCTGGCGGTCCCGGATCAGCATCAACGCTTCGGTCAAATTCACGGTGCTCATCACCAGCTCTTCCCGCCTGGCCTGCATCCGCTCCACAGCCCATTCACCATGGGACTCTTCAAAAAAGACGGCCAGAATGACCGAGGTATCAACAACCATATTCTACTCCCACATCGCTTCGTTGGAGCTGTAACGGGGGTTTGGATTGTGGGGGGCTTGGTTGCCCAACCCCAGCCACTGTTTAAAATCGATATCCTTCTGCTCCGCTTCCGCCCGGGCCAGCCCTTCCCGCACCGCTACCCGTATCGCTTCAGACTTGGTACGGATGCCTCGGGCGCGCATGAATCCCTGGAGGGCGCGTTCGAAAGCGGCATTGACGTGGATATTCAACTGACTCATGATGAAACCCTCTCTTCTGTACATTTATTCTGTACATCTTTCATGGATCCCATGGGAACCTGCCATTTCCAGCCACGATTGTCCACCCCTGACAGAAAACCTGCAGGGGATGGCTCCAAATGCCTGACGACTAGAGGCGTACCATTTTTTTCTGTACAGTCTATCTGTACATTATCTTAAAGGCCCATGGAACCCAAACTCTTCAGCCCCCCAATTCACCCTTTATCAGCCACTCATAGCGCCTGCTTCTGGCTCCTAACGGATGAATAATGCGCGCTTTTTTTTCTGTATATATTTTCTGTACATTATTTATCTTCTCCTTGCAAAGATAAAAATGCCAAACACCCCGGGGAATCGCCCTGGTGGAGTGCCTGAAAAATCCCATGATTAGCTCATAAAGAGGTCGCGTCTTTTTTTTCTGTACATATTTTCTGTACCGTTTTTATATCCAGGATGCAAAGATAAATCCCCCTCCCCCTCTCCCCTTCCAACTCCACCGCCCCCACTTCAAGCCAAAGCCGGTCGTTGGGAAGATTCAGGTTCTATAGCCATTCGAATCAAAAATTGGACATATGGCGTTGCACTTTTGCCGTCATTCCCGCGAATGCGGGAATCCAGGATGTCTGGCACGAACCTTTCCAAATCTGGCATCC
>JADFZT010000071.1 GCA_015232395.1 Magnetococcales bacterium
CCCTCCCACTGAGGAAAAACCAACCAAGACCATTGGTTCCCACTGGAAATGAACCGCCTCAATTCAGCAAAAACCAGCCAAACACCATCTACCGGATTGCGGTGATGGTAAAAATCCGGGACAATCCATCCCGTTCCGGTTCAACCTTTCCTACCGGGAACCCTATGATGCGGAATGAAAAACATGTCACACCCTGAGCCTGCCAAATTCCCTCGGATCTCTCTCCTGCTGGCCATCTTTCTGCCGCTTACGGCAGGTTGCGTCATGACTGAAACAGGCCAATGGGGGGTGCGTACCTGGGAAACAGTGGGAACCCACTATGAAGGGATGTTGCTGGCGGATGGCAGGCGACACGGGGAAGGCACCTATACCTGGCCGGACGGCGCTACCTATACCGGAGATTTTCTCTACGACGCCCGCACCGGCAAAGGCACCTTTACCTGGCCCAACGGTGCCACCTATCAAGGGGAATTCAAAGAGGGCAAGCGTCACGGTGAGGGCACCTTTACCTGGCCGGACGGCTCCTCCTTTACCGGCCACTTTGTTGAGGGCAAGAAAGAGGGGATCGGCCTCTTTGTCTCCAGCGCTGGCGAAGATGGGAAACTTCCTGAAAAAAAAGAGGAAACCTGGAAAAACGGCGAATTGGTATCAAGTCGGGTGTTGCCTGAGGATCCCTTTGGGGAAACTTTTCCCGGCCTGGAGACCCCTCCTGAACTCTCCGAAGAGGAGCTGACCCCCTCTGAGACATCCCCTCCAGAGGAAACGCTCCAGATGGGAAATCTTCAAGAAGAGTTTCAGGAAGAACTCGATGCCCGAGCGGCCCCCCTTGATTCCGAATCTCCCTGGACCACTGCCAACAACACCCCACCCAGCCCCCCCTTAAACGGCTGGGTCGCCCCCGATAACGGCACGAACCTCACCCTTTCCCAAGCCTCCGATACCAAAATCAGCCCAGAGATGGAGGCTGGCCAGGATGATCCCGACACCGAAGCCGAAACCGATCAGGGGGAATCCACCATCGAAATTCCCTGGATCAATCCCGACACCCAAACTGTTTGGAAAGATCCGGATGCGGAAGGTGCGGGAATGGAAGATGGGGGTATAGAGGGTGAAGAGCCGCCTCCCTTGGCCGATGGGGACGAAATGGCCCGGGTTGCCGATATCGATGAAGCCCAACCGGCGGTCTCCCCCCTGGCCCGGATCAACAGCCTGTATGCTCCCCCCAAAAAGCGCCAGGAAACGCCCCAAACGGGTGATTCAGGGGATGATCAGTCTTTGGCCCAAGCACAAAGCGGCTCTGTCTGGATAGATCCCGACACCCAAACCCCGTGGCAACAGCCCGATCCGGTCGTGGGAAATGAAACCACCGATTCCCAAACCTCTCTTCAAGCCACACCACGCATAACCAAAAAACCGGTTGACAGCCACTTTCCGGAACTCAGCCGGATCCTCGATCCTCTCAAAAAGCGGGCTGCCGGAAAAGTGGACGAAGTGCCATCCACCTCCGAAAACATCTCGGACCCGGGGGAAGCTCTGACGGATATAGGGGAAACTCTGACGGATGCACAGGAGACTCTCCCGGAGGAGGGCTGGTCGGCCACTCCCAGAACCGACCCCTTGCCAGAATCCGATGTGACAATGGATTCCGAAGACAACGCCCCCCCCATGGGTCAGATGCTCGCCATGATGAATGGGATGGATCAAACGTCCGGATCAGTCTTTGACCCCCAACCCACGCTGGAAAACACCGATTCGGCTCCCCCCTCTCGCGTCAGCATAAGAACAGCGGGTCGCCTGCTGGCTGATGCCCGGATCATGGACCCGGAAGGAGAGCTACAACCCTACACCAAAGAGTCACCGCTCCTGGACGATGGCCGGGAAGAGTTCTTAAACCGGCATAAAAAGGACAACGATGAAGAATCCTTTGATGTTGAGGAGACAGGCCAGACAGAAGAGACGTTTCAGGCAGGTGCCATCATGGCAGATACCCTGGCAGATGACAGCGAACAGCTCCTCCAGATGGCACAAGAGCCGTGGCTGGACGACACTCCCGACAGGGATGTAGCGGAAACGGCCTCATCAACTGAGATAAAAACCACCCCCACATCCGCCATCAAAGCGCCAAAATCCCTGACCCAACCACCGGTCACTGAAATCATTTCCCCCAAGGCTCTTGAAAATGAGCCCCCGGCCCAGCCATCAGCTCATGCGCAAAAGGCCACCCCGGCAACCTGGCAGGAGCCCCACACCGGCATGGAATTTATCTCCATCTCCGGGGGATGCTTTGTCATGGGCAGTGATTTTGCCAAACCCAACGCCACCCCCGCCCACGAAGTGTGCCTTAAAGACTTTTGGATCTCCAAACAGGAGACAACCCAAGCCCAGTGGCAACGAATCATGATGGAAAACAAGCCACTTACCAGAGGCACAGGCCACCTCCCCCAGGGGAATGTCTCCTGGAATCAAGTGCAAAAATTTATTCAGGCATTGAACAAAAAGGGCCGGAAAAAATTTCAGCTACCCACCGAGGCGCAATGGGAATATGGCTGCCGTAGCGGCGGTAAGGGAGAGCGTTTTTGTGGTGGGGAAAATCCGGATACCCTGGCCTGGCACAAGGGCAACAGTGGGGAGCGCACCCATCCGGTGGGGGGCAAAAATCCGAATGGTGTTGGCCTTTTCGATATGAGCGGCAACCTTTGGGAATGGGTCGCTGATCGTTATCAGGCCGATTATTACAGAAAAGCCCCCCGTCACGATCCCCAGGGGCCTGACAGGGGAAGGACCCGGGTCTATCGTGGGGGGGCTTGGCAGAGCGACCTGGAGCAGCTCCAGGCCACCACCCGCCAGCATCTTTCTCCCAGCCGACGCTATCCACTCCTGGGCTTTCGCCTGATCATGCTTGAGAGTCGATAGGGTCGGTTTGAGAGGCTCAGACGGTGACCTGCTTACCGTTGGGTATGCTTTGCAGCACCTCCGCAACCAGCTGATCGATGGCCCGGCCTACCGCTTCGGGTATGGGCACGGACTCGGTTTTGGCAAGCATCTTGAATGCTTGTCTGACTGAATCCAACCCGACGGAACTGAACACTCCTTCTGAGAGTTGTACGGCTCCGCTGCGAGGGACATCCAGTCCGCTTGCATGGCGAGGTTGAATCGTGCTGTTATTCGAGTGACCTTGTAACCGTCCTTGGTGTACCACTCGGCTCGCAATCTGTGTGGTCTCCATGTTCATCTCTCTACCCCTAACCAACAAGGCGTTTAACCATTGGTTCATAGGGTAATAGATCGGCCATCTGGGGGGAAACTGAAGAAAAAATGGACTGGCTCGCAAAAAAAATGATCCCCCCTTCCCCGAGACAGGGTGCCCTTGAAACACCTCGCCACCCCGCATTTTTTCTCCTTTTTCTGATGGTTACACTGGCTCTCGGGGGATGTTCCGGGGAGGTGGATATGGCGGACCTGGAAGTGCGCCGGGATCGCTACTATCTGAAAGGCAAAAAAAGCGCCTACAGCGGTCGGGTGGTCGCCTACTTTCCCACCAGGGGCAGAGAAGGCAAGCGGCTCTATATGGAGGGGGAGTATGAAAATGGCTGGAAAACCGACACCTGGACCACCTACCGCTGGGATGGGGGCAAGGAAGTCGCCCAATACCGCTTCGGCAAACGCAACGGCTCCTCCCGCTGGTACTATCCCAGGGACCGTATCCAACGGGAACAATATTATCGCCACGGCCAGCCCCATGGTGATGGCACCCTCTATGATATCAAGGGCAACATCACCAAGCAGCTCTATTACGAAAACGGCAAGCTGATCCCACCGCCCCCAGAGGATCCCCCTGAGGAACCCCTGCGCCAGGATTATTACGGCAAACGCACGATTTGGGATAAGGCGTTGAGTGCTGTGAAAAACCTGTTCTGATCAAGTGCCAGAGATGGTTTCCCGCTACCGGGAGGGGATTTTCCCTTCCCGGGAAGCTGTTTTTTTCCAATGGAATGAACTGAAACCGGGGGGAGATATAGTAGGCCTACCTCAGAACTGGACACTCTTCTCTGACTCGTCATCCCCGTGAAGGCAGGAATCCAGAGAGATCATCATGCCCCTCAAGGAAAAACCTAATCTTCAGCAAGGCCGGTGTTTTGCTGAAAGTGAAGCAAGATTTGGAAAGTTTCGCGCCAGACATCCTGGATTCCCGCATTCGCGGGAATGACGAAAAAAGTGCTCCGGAATAGGTCCAATTCTTGATTCGAATGGCTATAGCGCGGAAGACTGAACCGGGATCGGGCTGAAAAGCGTTATTTAAACAGCTTGGGGTCGGGCATGAATTTGACTGGATCGACGCCCCACTGGGCGGGATTTTCGTGGCGTAAGATACGAAATCCATCCCCCGCCTCCTTCCCCTTGTAACTCATCAAATCCACATCCTTGGGGACCAGCTTTTTTTTCTTTTTGGCATCCACCACCACTTTGATCACCGGATGGAGCAGGCTCTCCTTGTTGGGGCGGGTCACCACCCCCAGCAGGTTGTTTTTCAAGCGCACCAGGGAGCCGATGGGATAGATCCCCACTACCTGGATAAAGCTTTGGTAAAGCTCGGAGTTGAAATGAAATTTGCTCCATTCGAGCATTCTTTTCAGCGCCACATAGGGGGGATTGCCCTTGTGATAGCAGCGGTCGGAGGTGATGGCGTCATACACATCGACAATGGCGGCCATCTGACCAAACAGGTTGATCTGATCCCCCTTGAGAGCCTCGGGATAGCCTGAGCCGTCGTAACGCTCGTGGTGTTGGCTGGCCACCAGCATGGAGATTTCTGAAATACCGGGGGATTTTTCCAAAATCTTGCGGCTGTAGACCACATGATTTTTCATGATGAGGAACTCTTCATCTGTCAGCCGCCCGGGTTTGTTGAGGATATTGGGTGGCGTGCGCATCTTGCCCACATCGTGGAGCAGGCCCCCAACCCCGACATCCACCACCTCCTCTTCGCTATACCCCAGCCCCCGGCAAAAGGACATCAAAAAGACACCGACGTTGACCGAATGCAGAAAGGTGTAGTCATCCTTCTGCTTGAGGAGGCTCAGGCTTAACATCGCATCCTGGTTGCGAAACATCGACTCGGTCATGTTTCGCACCACATCCTTCACCGCCCCCACTTCCACCTGCTTGCCCAGACGCACATCCCCCAGCACATCGCCGACAATAGCCCGGGCTTGGTGCTTGATCTCGGAGGCCTTGTTGATCTCCTGATCAAAGGTGACCTCCTGGGAGGGGGCATCATCGTATTCGTCGTCATCATCCCCCAACTCCATCATCTGGCGCTCCAGGGAAGCTTCCACCTCCTTGGCGGTAGGGGCATCCTGAACATCCCGCCCCCGCTCGGTGTCGATGTAGAGTTCCTGGATGCCATGGGCGATGATGGCCATCACCTGGGCTTCGGTCTCCAACATCTTTTGGCCCCGAAAGGCGTTGGGGTCCTTATCCTGGCAGCAGGGATCCCGCCATTCGTGGTTAAAATCATGCACGAACATGCCGGGTTCGAGTTGTCGGGTTGCTACAAGCTTGATCATGGCACTCTTTCCAATCCTTTGTTCCTAAACAATCCCTCCCCGATTGCTCATTTCACCTCCCCCACAGCCAAGCCATGGGGGCTGATTCAGAACCTTCCACCCTCACGGGCAGCCCCTCAATCGGCCCCCTCCGGTAAAAAACCATCTGACCGAAGGGAGTCCTTCTTTTCGGCTAAATTCCATCACCAGGGAACTTATGGCTTCTGAACCGCACAACTGAGAGGAAAGCCCCTTTGCTCATGGCGGAATGGGACGCATCTCGCTGGGCATATATTCCAGGAATTTTCCCATGATTGGAAGAACAATTCGTGGTCAAAAAGAGAGTCCGGGAGGGGGCCTGAAAGGGTGGGAGCGGGTTTGCCGTCAATGTGACCAACCTGGAACAATCGCTCCTTTACTTTCAATTGTCCCGATGTTTACCGGCAAACCAATGTATGGTAGTAAGAGATAAGAAGTCATCGCCCCTGAGCAGACAGCAGCAAGCAAAAACCATTTGCAGGAGATCCACTATGAAAACGCTTTTCCGGCCTGTTTCCCGCTACCCTCACCTCTTGTTGGTCGCTGCCCTGATGGTAGCCGGACCAACCCTGTTAAGTGGCTGTGCCACCAAAGCCCAATCGGGAGCTGGTATTGGCGCTCTGGGGGGCGGGCTCATCGGCGGTTTGGCTGGCCCCTCCAAAAACAAAGAGCAAAACGCCCTGATTGGCGCTGCCATCGGTGGGCTGATCGGCTATGGCATCGGCAACGAGATGGATAAGGCGGACCAGGCCGAACTCAACGATGTCTTTGAATCGGGTCGCTCCAACAAAACCGCCAACTGGAAAAACCCCGACACCGGCGTCAACTATTCCGTCACCCCTCGCCGTGCCAAGCATTCCAATGGGCGCATCTGCCGGGACGCCAAAATCGAAACCTTTGTCGATGGCCACACCGAAATCAGCGTCCAGAAGGCCTGCCGACGCCCCGATGGCAGCTGGGAACTGATCTGACCTCTCCCCCGCTTGTTTGACGCGGCCAAAGTCTCTGCAAACCGTAGGATGTGGTGAGCTGCGCGAACCGCATCAATCAAGACACTGGTTCAAATGGCTCACAAACGGTACGGTTTGCTTAGCTCACCGCATCCTACAGGTTTACCTCCCCTCCTCTCCCAAGAGCGAGCCCGTGTAACCCATCGGATACGGTGAGCCACGCAAACCCCATCAATCAAGACGCTGGTTCAAATAGCTCACAAACGATGCGGTTCGCGTAGCTCACCACATCCTACAGGTTTACCTCCCCTCCCAAGAGGGAACTCGTGCAACCCAACTGGATGCGGTGAGCCACACAAACCCCATCAATCAAAACGCAAGCGTCAGCACCGCCCCCTCTTTTGCCACCCCAAACAGACCCTCTCCCAGCCCATCCGGAAAACCGCTCTAAAATATAACCTTTAGAACCCAAAACAGCCTTTAGCAACACCTTGATTTATCAAAATCCCCATCTCCACAGACCAAACCACATCGATTTTTAGCCGACCCCACGCCAACAACACCAGTCTTTTCTGTTGTTTTTTAAGCTGTTTTGCGCAAATAACCCTGCTGCTGCACTTCATCTTAATCATTTTTGTCCCTCCCGCCCATACTCCTCAAATCATGAACGCACACAAAAAAGACGCCCTGAAAACGCCATGAATACACCACAAAAAATCGCCATTTTTAAAACAGGCCGCCACACCGACATGGGAGGAACCTCTCTCGATTTCAGAGAAGGGGATCTCCAAGCCTCAGCGGCAGCCTATGACCCCAACCTCCATGAAGCCCCCCTGGTGATCGGCCATCCCCGGCACGACGCCCCAGCCCACGGCTGGGTCGCACAACTGGAAACCGACGGTGATCTCCTCTCCGCCATTACCCGGCAAGTGGATCCAGGATTTGCCCGGACCGTGGCAGACGGACGTTTCAAAAAAGTTTCCGCCAGCTTCTACACCCCCACTTCCCCCAACAATCCCAGGCCGGGGGTCTATTACCTCCGCCATGTGGGATTCCTGGGTGCCCAACCCCCTTCGGTCAAGGGTCTCCCAGAGGCCTCCTTTAAAGAAAACGAAGAGGGGGTGGTGGTGCTCGACATCCCTGAAACCGCATTTAGCGAACCTACTACCCACACGGAGAATGACATGGCCCAAGACCACGACAACCTGACCGCAAGGATTGCGGAACTCAAACAACGGGAGGAAAAACTCGTCGCCTGGGAAGCCGCCTTCGCAGAGCGGGAAAAAGAACTTCAAGAGGCCGAAGCCGAAGCCCAAGCCGACAAGATCAACGCCTTTGTCACCCAGTTGGTGGATGAAGGGCTGATCCTGCCCCGGCAGATGGAAGGCCTGGTGGCCTTTCTGATCTCTCTGGATGAATCCGGCGACCTGATGTTTTCCGAGGAAGGTGAGGAAGTCCGCACCAACCCGCTGGAATATATCCAATCATTTCTCAAAAACCTCCCCGCCCAAGTGGACTTTTCCGAACGGGCCGCCGAGGGCAGCACCGATCTCACCCACACCCCCTTCCGGGTTCCCGAAGGTTACAGCGTCGATCCGGCTGGCCTGAAGACCCATATGAAAGCCATGGCCTACGCCCGGGAGAAAAACATCGATTACGCCACTGCCGTGACCGAGCTCTCTCGCTGACGGCCAACCCGGCAGCAGATCGGCTCAAGGGGTTCCAAGTAACGCCCCCACGAGCTGAAAAAGTGCCACCACTACACAGTAAGGATGATTGAAGATGAGCCAACAAAACATTTCCGTATTGACCCTGACCGTGACCGCCAGCGGCACGGTCACCACTGCCCGAGGGGTGGGCTATGACGGCGCCCAAGCCACCACGGCAGGACAAAAGGTGATGGGTATCGCCATGACCGGAGCCGCCGCCGGGGAATCCCTCGCCGTCGTCACCAAAGGTACCGCCATCGTCGAATCGGGTGCCGCCATCGCCATCGGTGACTCCCTGATGGTGGATACCCAGGGCCGGGTCACCCCCGTGACCGGCAACCTTTCCATCGGAAGCGGCGCCACCCCCGTCACCTCCACCGCCGCCAATGGCGAAATTCTGACCGGCGCCGATCTGCCGGAATATCTCGTCGGCGACGCCCTGCAGGCCGCTTCCGCTGCCGGCAAATTCATCGAAATCCTCTTGCGCTAAGGAGAAAATGTAAATGAGCATGACCTCAAGCCAAATCCGGGTCGTCGATCCGGTTCTGACCAACATTGCCCAAGGCTATCGCCACGCCGATCACGTCGGTACCGCCCTCTTTCCCACTGTTCCCGTTGAGGTTTCCGGTGGCCAGGTGCTGGAGTTCGGCCAGGAAAGCTTCAAACTTTATCAAGCTCGCCGCGCCCCCGGCTCCACCACCAAACGGATCCAGTTCGGCTATCTGGGCAAAAGCTTTGCCCTGGTTCAGGATGCCCTGGAGCAGGCCGTCCCCCGGGAGCACATGCGGGATGCCAGCCAGAGCCCCGGCGTGGATATGGGGCAGCGAGCCGTCAACGGCACCATGCGCGCCCTCTCCCTGACCCTGGAATACGATCAGGCCCAGCTCGCCACCACCGCTGACAACTATGACACCGACCACAAGGTGGCCTTGACCGGCACCGACAAATGGTCCGACGGCGCATCCGACCCCGCCGGAGACATCAACACCGGTAAGGAAGCTATTCGCACCAGTGTCGGCATCCAGCCCAACACCCTGCTGCTGTCGGCCCAGGCCTATAACGCCGTCAAAGAGCATCCCAACGTGGTGGAGCGGTTCAAGTATACCAGCAGCGAATCGATCACCCCGGAAATGTTGGCCGCCCTGTGGGATCTGGAACGGGTGGTGGTGGGTCGTGCCGTGGCTTTTGATGATGCCGGTGCCGTGGTCGACATCTGGGGCAACAACGCCGTTCTCGCCCATGCCCCGGCCAACCCCTCGGGCATCGAAGAGCCCTCCTTCGGCTACACCTACACCATGGCGGGCAATCCCATGGTGGAAAAAAGCTACTACGAAAATCAAACCAAGAGCTGGGTCTTCCCGGTCACCTATGAGCGGCTGCCTGTCCTCACCGGCATCCTCTCCGGTTACCTGATCCAAAACCCGGCCTGATTTCCATGGCTGATTTTCTCGTCATCACGCCACTGCGCCGGGATGGAACACTTCACCCCTCCGGCACAGTGATCGAGATGGATCCGACGCAAGCGGCAGAACTCTTAGCCACTGGCGTCCTCAAGGCCCCTCCCGTCCGGGCCGCCGAAGGATCAGATCACACTGCTGAAACGCCTGTTTCAGCAGCGATCTCTCGGTTGGACCCGGACAATCCCAGCCACTGGACCCGGGATGGCAAACCGCGCATCGAAGCGCTCTCTGCCATCCTGGGCCGGTCGGTCTCGGGGGGGGAACGCAATAAAGCCTGGCGGAGGCGATGATGTACGCAACAGCAACCAATCTTCTCACCTGGATTGGGGCCAAGGAGTTGGCAGAAATCGCCACCCCCGACGACCTCATCCAGATCACCCCGACTCTGATGCGCCTCACCATTCAGGGGGATGCCAGGGATGCCTATACCCAGGCGGAACAGGATGCCGCCGACGAAAGCCTAGTGCGCATCGAGGCGGCCCTGGGGGATGCCGACCGGCAGATCGATTCCTATCTGGCCAGTCGCTACACCCTGCCCCTGGCAGCCGAAGTGATCACAGGCTCCATTTTGCCCCGAATCTGCGGAGATATCGCCCGGTGGCTGCTGTTTGATAACGGCGTCACCAAAGAGGTAGGGGAGCGCTACGACCGGGCTGTCGTCTATCTCAAGGATCTCCAGTCGGGAGATGCCCAATTGGGAGAAGAGAGCCCGGAAGTTTCGGGAACCAGTGCAGGTGAGGCTGATTTCGAAGCGGGTTCCCGGGTGTTCGACGACGACACCTTGCAAGGATTCATCTAAAACCACTCTCCCCTCAAGCCGGGATCGCGTTAAACCCGGCTTGAGGAAGAGCCCCATTGATCCAATGCCGGCGTGCGGCCCAACCGGGAAAAATCAAGATCGGTTGGGCCACACGCCCAAGCCCTCAACCTTATAAAGGATCCGGCGAGACATGATCCGCCTCACAAGGCCATGAAACAACTCGATGACATCATACTCCCCGACTCCTTGCAGTGGATCGACCGCCATCAGGCCTCCTCCACTGCCCAGAGCCTGGACTACACCTTGGCCGGAAACCCGGTGCTCTTTGCCCAAGGGTTGGAAAAGGGGCGTCCCATCACCCTGGAAGCGGCTGAAGAGGTGACTTGGCTCGATCAGGAGACCGTGGACGCCCTTCTCGATCTGGCCAACCAAGCCGGGGCCACCTTTTCACTCAACTGGGAAGGGGAGTGGCTGACCGTGATGTTTCGGCATAACGAACCACCTGCGGTTTCGCTGCATCCCATTTGGCCCCATCACACTCAATTCATCGGCACCATCAAGCTGATCCAGATGTAGATATCGGAGTCCAAGGTCATGGCAATCCAATCCAGTGAAATCAAGTGGTACCAGTCCCAAACCGTGAGTGATGCGGCCAGCAACGGCGGCAAGCTCTCCACCACCGAAATTCCCGACAGCGTTAAAAACAACGTCTGGCCCGACGTCCCCCAGGGGGAGCGGGATGCAGGATCCACCAAATATCGCAAAACCTTCATCAAGGTAGCCAACGACGACGACCTCACCCTGGTGAATCCCCGGGTGTTCGTCGAGACCCACACCCCCGGAGATGACCGGGTGTTGATTTTTCCCGGTACCCAGACCGACACCCAGACCCAGGCTGAGGCTGAAACCCGTTTTTATGGAGCCGGGGATCTGGATGTCGATGTTTCCATCGCCGCCACCACCCTGGGGGTCAACACCGAAGCCGGGGGAGATGCCATTTTTCAAAACGGCGATCTCATTCGCATCTCTGACAAAACCAGCGTCGATGATGCAGGGGGCAACGAAGAATTTTTGCGTCTTGATGCCACCAGTGGCGTCTCCTGGAACAGCGACAAGGCCACCCTCACCCTGGAGAGCGGAGCCTCCCTGGCCAACGCCTATACCGCTGCTGCCACCCGGGTCAGCTCCGTGATTGAGCCTGCCGACATCGAAGCCTCCGTGACTTCCTGGAGCGAATCTTCCGCTTCCGGCACCTATGATGAAACCACCTCTCCTCTGGTGCTCGATCACATCGGCTCCATTGAGGAAAACTGGACCATCACCTTCACCTCCGCCACCAACTTCAGCTGCTCTGGCGCCACCGTCGGCAGTGTCGGCAGCGGCTCCATCGGGGGGGGTGATTTTGCCCCCAACAATGCCGACTTCAACAAGCCCTATTTTACCCTGACCGACGGCACCCCCCCCTGGGGCGGCACCTGGGCCACCAACGATGTCATCACCTTTACCACCCATCCGGCCGCAACCCCCGTATGGGAAAAACGCATCGTTCCGGCTGGAGCCGACAGTCTCTCCGGCAATCAGGTGGTGGTGGCCATCAGCGGTGAGAGCCCCTGATCACCCGGGATCAACCCCAGCAGCAATCCACCCATCAACCCGACAACGTGAATCCGGAAGAGACCCATGACCACACAGCAACCCTATAAGCCCGGCCCATTTTCCCGCATCAGCGCCATCAGCTTTCCGGGCCTCGTGGAGTTGCGCTTCCGGATTCACCGGGATGATGGACTCACCTATACCCCGGAGGCTGAAGAGGCCCTTTTCATCCATCTGCTCACCGATGGAGCCTCTCCCATCTTTACCGGTTTTTCCGTGGCCATCCCCGGCACCGACAACTATCCGAATCCCTACTACCAGGAGACCATCCCCGGAACCGTGGCCCGCTTTGAATATGTCATCATCGATGCCGAAGCGGATCCGCCGGTGGGGGAATATCTCCTGCAACTCAAGCGGAGCTATCTGACCATCGCCCATGGGATGGAAACCATACAGTTCCTCCTGATGACCGATGGGGACAACACCCTGCCTACCATCTATCCACGGGTCTATACCGATGGTCCCACGCCAACGTTGCTGACCGAGGGGCTCTATGAAACCACCCTCCCCTACTACATCCCCCTGGCCGCAGAGATAACCGGCACCGCCGCCAGCCGCACCCGCACCTATACCTTCACCTCCAGCGTTCCGGTTCATCTGACCCATACCGTCAGAGGGGTCTATCAGGATGGGGAATTTCTCTATGGGGTGCGCCCATTCGGCAGCTATCGGATGGAGGAGGCGATGCTAGAGCGGTTACCCGGCGGGGCTCGTCTGGGACCGTTCCTCGGCTCCTCCCTGGAAGCGGGTTCAGCCAGTGTGAATCATTTTGACGATTTTTATCTCCAGGTCCCCTCCTACCCCCCACCCACCGCTGGATTTGAACCGGTATTAAGTGGATCGGATTGGGTCAAGGGAGAGGCCATCACCGACCCCGATTATGAGGGGGAATATATCGTCGAGGATTTCAATATCTGTCTGGCTGGGATCTCTACGACGGTTTATATCGGCTCCAGCTTCGGCATGAGTCGCACGGTTACCTTTGAACCCAACAACCAGGCAGACACCGTGACCGATTTGGGCATTCTGGATGGTCGTCTTTTGCAACGCAGCTATGCGGTAACAACCAGCTTCAGTGGCCCCTCCCAGTTTACGGCAGGCTACAACCAGGGACGCCCCACCGGTCCCTTTCATCTGGATGGCGACCAGGATTGCCTCGACCAATGGTTCGACCTGGAATTGGTGGCAGAACCGACTGAATAAGAGGCTGCCAGTGACGCCAACGGCACCAAAAATAACCGAGTGCAGGAGCCGTTCAAAAAACGCCTTGCTGCCAAAAATTCGCTGTTGCCGGAAGAGTCACTCCCAGCAGCAGCCAAATTGAGCCGGGTGTGATTCCCGGAAAATAAACCCAAGGGAAACCCACCCGAGTTGACAGGGGAAAACAAGTGACGGTCAAACAACACGCACAAGCCTATGCCCTGCGGATCAAGCTCGATGTGGATTCGGCCCAGACCCATGCCCTTTTGGTGTCGGCAGCCTCTCACCACCCCTATCCCATTCGCTTCAAGCTTGATCAGGATATCACCCACCCCTATGTCATCCGGGTGGGTGCCCAAAACCAACACCCCTGGCAACGATACCTGGCAAACCAGGTGCGCCAGCCTATTTTCGACACCCTCCATCAACAATCCAGCCGCTCCTGGTCGCTCCTGGCGCCGGTCAAAGCCCCTTGCAGCCACCCCTATACCAAAACCGTTCCAGTCGCCAACCAAGTGGATCACACCTTTGATCTACTCACCATGAATCCAGTCGCCGACGCCCTGAAGAGATACTGGAACCTCCAATCCCCGGAACTGGTTCTGCCATCGGCCCAGGCGGTCATGAAGGTGGACGGTCAAGAGATTCCCCTGCTCACCGCCAAGGTGTGGCAGGAGGCGGATGGCCTTTTTTGGAATGCGGAGGTGACTCTCGCCACCGAAAGTGATTTCCAAACCCTGGTGACCGACACCCCCTTCACCCTGGAGATGGGCAGCGACACCGTGCATCTCATGGTGGAAAAAAAAATCCATGATCGCAACGGGCCGGTGAGCGAAGAGCGCCGGGTGACGGGTATCAGCCCGACGGCGATACACGCTTTTCCCAGGGCCGCTCCCCTGACCCAAACCTGGGAAGAGTCGATCATGGCCCGGAGTGCGGCTGAAGAGCTGGTGGACGACACCATCGATTGGCAGATTGTCGATTGGTTGATTGGCGCCAACCGCCTGGAAGCCCAGTCCCAATCCCCCCTGGAGGTGGTCCAAACCATTGCCCGGGCAGCCGGGGGTGTCGTGGAAACCACCTTGGATGGCTCCCTGCGGGTGCGGCCCCACTTTCCGGTGACCGTTCCCGACTGGGATTTGGCAACCCCGGACCAAATTTTTACCGACACCACCGACAACCTGCAAACCCGCTTCGAGACAGCCGCCGTCAGCCGAATCAACCAGATCACCGTCCGGGAAGAGATTCCCGCCGCTGATACGCCCTTTTTGGCGGCGGAAATCGACCCTCGGCCCGAAGGCAACAATCTGGCCCGGACCACCTTTTATGCCGGGGATACGGTCCACTTTTGGGTCACCACCGGCCCCACAGTAAGCCTGGAACAAGTCTCCGCCTCAACGGGCCGGCTAAATCTCAACGCCCTGGAAAACATGTCCATGACCGACGACGTTGTTTTTCTGGCATCCGACCAAGCCGTCCTCCCCAGGCCTGCCCAATCGATCCAGAGCATCATCTGGCTGGGCACCAGCCTTGGAAGCCTCTCTCTCGGGGAGGATGGCCGCACCATCACCGCCAACAGCGAAGGCACCTCCATCGCCCGGATTACCAGCTTGGTCAGCGTGCGCCATGTAAGTATCGAATCCCCCAACAAACAGTCGAGTCTGGAAGCCTTCCCCGTACAGATCAGCCTCACCGGAGACACCGAAGGGGCGGTGATGGAGGTCTCCCAAGAGCGGGAGCAGGGGGATCTGCCCGGAGAGGAGATCAGCGATCCCCTGCTTTCGGACTATCAGGCCCTCTATGCCCGCAGCGAAATGGAACTCAATGCCGGAGAGGGATTGCAGACTCTGGAAATCCTCGCCCTCTACCGCTCCAGCCTGGAACCGGGCCAACTGGCGGAAGTTCACGACGCCAAATATGGCCGCACCTTTCGAGGGCAGATCCAGAGTGTGCAGCACGAAACCGACGGCAACCGCCTGCTAAGCCGCATTCAGCTGCTCTGCCGCGTGACCCAAAACTGACCACCCATCGATTCAATAAACCATCAAGGAGAACGACATGCTGACCCAAAAAAATCTTCAAACCCACGACGCCCGTTTTCGGACGGTGCTGGCTGGAGAGCGGTTTTTAATCACCCGCCTGGCCTACAACGGCAGCGGTAACGTCGAATACATGGGACAAGCCGCCCCCGGATGCACCGAATCGGAAGCGGCCTGGTTGATCAAAAAAATCACCTATGACGGCAGCCAAAACCCGGTAACCATTCAATTTGCCGGCAGCCAAGCTCTCTTCGACCAGGTGTGGTCGGACCGGGCTTCCCTCAGCTACGGCTGACAGGAGAAAAAAGATGCCCCAAACATTCAATCCCTTTACCAACGAGCTGGACTTTACCTTCAACTTTACCGGTGACGTTCATCCCATTCAGACTTTCAGCGCCACCTTTCACACCGACGGCCTGAACCATCTGAATGCAGCCAAAGTCCTGGCGGTGCCTGTCCCTTATGGGGGCTCCATCGTCGCCATGACGGTTCGTTCCAGCACCGCTCTTACTGGAGATCAAGTGCTGGATTTGGAACCCCACGTGAACGGCACGGGGCTCACTCCCACCGATCTCGACCTGCAACTCAACAGCACCGACGGCTCAAAGGACAGCGCTACCGTGGCCTTTGGCACCACCAACTACGATATATCCAGTGGTGATACGGTGGGATTTTTGGCCACATCCACCGGAACAGCCAAATGGTCCGCCACCTTTCACGCCACCATTTCGGTGGCAACAACCCCGATTCCGTAAGAGTTCCCCCGCTTTCGGAAAGAGTGGTTCGTCCTGCCTTGTTGTAGGACGAACCACCGTTACAAAACACCCTCTTTCCCCCTCTTTCGGGCCTGTTTGGCGCAAGCTGCTGCGGTTTGCTCATTTTCATATCGCAAATAATCTGTTACGCTTTGGGGTTGGAATTATTGACCGATAATCACGACCAGGAGGATTCTACACCCATGACGCCCCGTTTTTTACACGCCTTTTTCGTCCTGGCTACCGCCTTGACGCTGGTACTTGCCGCACCCCACGGGCAGGCCGCTCCTGGCGATGTCACCCCCCAAGCCACTCAAAACCAAATGAAAGCCAAACACATGGTCATTCTGGAAACCTCCAAAGGGGACATCACCCTGGAACTGGACGCTGAAAAAGCGCCCATCACCGTTGCCAACTTTTTGGAATATGTTGATGCCGGTTTTTTTGACGGCACCATTTTCCACCGGGTGATCCCCAACTTTATGATTCAGGGTGGCGGTTTTGAGGCGGACATGAGCCAAAAACCGACCAACAAACCCATCAAAAACGAAGCGGACAACGGCCTTTCCAATCTCCGGGGCACCGTCGCCATGGCCCGTACCATGGTGGTAGATAGCGCCACCGCCCAGTTTTTCATCAACCTTAACGACAACCATTTTCTTGATCACGGCGGCCGGGATTTCGGCTATGCGGTGTTCGGTAAGGTGGTAGACGGTCTCGACGTAATGGACGCCATCGCCCAGGTCCAAACCGGCAATAAACACGGCCACGGCGATGTACCGCTGGAAACCGTTTCCATCGTGTCGGCCAAACGGAAATAATCCGGAAAAGGCCCAGCCATGTCCCCCTTGAAGAGGATTTTCCTCATCGCCCGGATCCACAACGCCACCCAACAGCAGGAGAGCCTGCCGGAGGCGGAGTGGATTCATACCTTTTCCACCTTTTTCGACATGGTTCGTGAGGTGGTCAAGGGGCATGGCGGCACTCCCATCAAATTGATGGGACCGGGTGTCATCTGCTCTTTCCAGGAGGCAACACCCGCCGTCAAGGCGGCCATACACCTCCAGGAAATGCTGCAAAAAGAACGCAACAATGATGGGCTTGATCTCTGCTGCAAGGTGGGTATTTCAGCAGGGGAGGTGTTTGAATATGCGATTGATGGGGGGCCGCCGGACTATATCGGCCTGCCTCTACAGATCGCCTCTGATCTCTGCCGCCTGGCCCGGGGGAACGCCATCATTCTCACCGAAGAGGCCTACCAGGAAACCCATCTGGAAGAAATCCGCTCCCGGGGAGGCGATCTCACCAAACGCCGTAACGCCGAATATTTCCAAAAAGAGCCCGCCCGCCGCCTCCAGGGGGTGCAGATGCCGGTCTCCTGCCACTCCCTCTTTTGGCAGGCCAAGGGAGGAGAATATCTGACCCATTCGCCCATGGAAGAGAGCCAAGGGGATATCAATCCGGAGCAGACCCAAGGCATCGTCTATTTCGGCAAGGTGTCCGCCTTCAAACGGGAGCGGGGGTTTGGTTTCATCCAGTATTACGATGAAAATCAGGAATATAAAGAGATCTACTTCCACATGACATATGTGATCAACCAGACCCCGGTCCGGGAGCACGACGACGTTCAGTTCGTCATCAAGCCCGGCAAGGGGGGGCGGCCTCAGGCCTGCTCGGTGATCGTCATGGGCGGGCGACTGCAAGGTCAGGTGGAAAGCTTCGATCCCCGCACTGGAGGGTTTATCACCATCCGGGATCACGATTCGGAGGTGATTAAATTTTTCATGCTGCCCAACGAATCCCACCATCCCGATTTTCTGTCCAACGACATTGTGGAATTTACGGTGAGTTCCGGTTCGGACATGGAGGGTTTGACCGCCACCAACGTGCAATATTTTAACGGTGAGCACCCCCCCCACCTGGCAGGCTCCGGAGATAATCTCACCATCGGCAGCCAAGAGCAGGCGATGATCACGGTCTATTTCCCGGAAAAAGGCTACGGCTTCGCCAAGTGCCGGAGGAACAACATCTATCTCCACGTCTCCGAATTCGTCGACCCCGAAGCCGACCCCCAACCCGGCGCCCTCATCCAGTTCGAAGTCTTCCCGGGTCGCAACGGCACCTACCGCGCCAACGACATCTCCTTCGTCACCGATGAAGAGCCTGCTCTTGCCTCTTCTTCTGACAGAGAGAGCGCATAAGGCCCTTCAGATCCCCAGCCCCGAATTCCTGATTTTATCTAAAAGAGCTCTGCTGGCAGGGCAGGCATTCGCTTCCAGCTCGCCAATTGATATGCCAATGACCTGCCACTCCCTTTATCCGTCCCCTCCCCACAGCCAGATCTCTCTTTCACTTCCCCTCCCAGAAACACCTGAACAACCCCTTAAAATCAATAATTTAAAACGACACCCCAAGAAAATAACGCCTAAAAATGGCGCCAACCACCCTTACCAACATCCAAAGGAGTCCCACTTTGGAATAGAGAAAGGCCTGAGCCATCCAGAACCATCCTGCCAACGTCAGCAAGGGATATAGAGGCGTGAGTGGCCATTTTTGCGAGCTCTTTTCGAGCTGAATGAGGGGCGGTGAAGAGCAGCTCATAATCCTCCCCACCGGTGAGGATCAACTGAAGGATTTCGTCTCCCCGTTCAGTGAGCAGGGCACGAACTGGTGGAGAGAGGGGGAGTTTTTCAGTGTGGATTTCCGCCCCCATGTTGGAAGCTTTGCAGAGGTGGCCCAGGTCCGCGACCAAGCCATCGGAAACATCCAGCATGGCGTGGGCCAAACCCCGCTCCCGGAGTAGCTGGCCCAGCTCGACCCGGGGTTGGGGCCTGTTTAAACGGTCTTGCAGATAGAGCCAATCCTGCTCATCGTCAAACCATTCCCGCTTCCCGGCATAGCCCAAAGCCGCATCACCAATGGTGCCAGAGAGATAGATCAGATCTCCCACCTGGGCTCCGGAACGCCGAACCGCCTGCCCCTTTGGCACCAAGCCCATGAGGGTGATGGTGAGAGAGATCCCCCCTCTGCTCCCCACCGTATCACCGCCGATCAAGGTCAAGCCAAACGCCTCCCCCGCATCCCCCAAGCCCCGGGCAAAGGCCTCGACCCAGTGGAGTTTGGTTTGGGCGCCAGCGGAAAAGCTGAGGAGATACCAAAGAGGCTCCCCCCCCATAGCCGCGATGTCGGAAAGGTTTACCCGTAGAGATTTTTGTCCGAGGAGGTAGGGATCACAATCAGCACGAAAGTGAATCCCCTCCACCAAAGTATCGGTGGTGGTGAGGAGTTCCTGACCAGGGGGAATGTCAACGATGGCAGCGTCATCCCCGATACCGAGGGTGACACCGGGGGCTTTTTGCGGGAGGGTTGCGAAGAGCCTTTCAATCAGGCCGAACTCTCCCAGGGCGGTGAGATCTTTTTGCGCGGAGTCAGCAGCCGGACTGAAAGGACCACTCCGGGTCACGTCGCCTCCGGGACTTCCTCTGCCTGAAGACCCTTCCCGGCGGCTTTCTCCTCCCCGGGGACTTCAACCGGCTTGGTAGCTTCAACCGGTTTGGCGGCTGCAACCGGCTTGGCTTTTTCACTCTTCTTGAAAGCCCGTTTTTTCCTGGATGCGTCGGAGCGGAGTTCTCTGGCCAAGCGGTCGAGGATGCCGTTCACAAAGCGGTCGGAGCCGTCCCCCCCATAACGCTTGGTGAGTTCGATGGCTTCATCGATCACCACCCGGTAGGGCACATCCGATTCACTCAAAAGCTCGTGAATGCCTTGCCGCAAAATCGCCCGATCCACCACGGAGATGCGCTCCAGGGGCCAGTTTTCAGCGGATTTTGAGATCAGTTGGTCCAGCTTGTCCCGCTCCCGCCACGCTCCCTCGGCGATGCGCTGGAAGTAGGGCAGGTCAGCAGAACCCGGCGCATTCTCCTCCCAAAGCTGTTCGATTGCCCGGGAGATTTCATCCCCGGAAATTTCGCATTGATAGAGTGCTTGGAGCACCAACTCCCGTGCTTTACGGCGGCTACCCCGCCCCCCGGTATGGGTGGAGCGCGGAAAAGGAAATCCCCCCTCAGCCCCGCCCTTGGCTCCCCCCCTTTTTTTGGATCGACCCATAAGAAAACCCGACTCCCCCAACCCCAGAAAATGGAAAAAACACGCACCATCCGGTTGCTGTCACCGGCAGTGGCTTGTCTCGTTACAGCAACCGTTGCTCGCTTCTATTCCAGCGGCCAGGCAAGAGCCTCAAGCAGCTCAGATCTGTTTCAGCAGATTGACCATTTCAATCACCGACATGGCGGTTTCCCACCCCTTGTTGCCCGCTTTGGTGCCAGCCCGTTCGATGGCCTGCTCCACGGTATCGGTGGTGAGCACCCCAAAACCGATGGGAATATCGCTCTCCAGGGAGACCGAAGCGACCCCCTTGGTCACTTCAGCCGATACATAGTCAAAATGGGGTGTCGCCCCCCGAATCACCGCACCGAGGCAGAGAATACCGTCATATTTGCCGCTTTTGGCGACTTTTTGGGCTGCCAGGGGAATTTCAAAGGCACCAGGCACCCGTAGCAAGGTGATTTCCGCCTCTTGGGCACCGTGGCGCACCAAACAGTCGGTCGCACCCTCCAGGAGCCGTTCGGTGATGAAACTGTTGAAACGGGCGATGATGATGGCATACCGGTTGCCACCGGCATCCAGGCGACCTTCAAGGGAGGCCATTGCACTCATGATTCTTTTCCTCTTTGCTTGGTTAATCTAGCCGTCAGAGCCATTGGCTGAAAATTGTTCGAGCAGGTGGCCCATTTTGTTTTGTTTGGCTTCCAGATAGGAGGCATTACCCGCCTTGGCAGGGAGTTCGATGGGGACACGCTCCACCACTTCCAGGCCGTGCCCTTCCAGCCCCACGATCTTTTTGGGATTGTTGGTCAAGATTTTCATGCGCCGCACACCGAGATTTTTCAAAATCTGTGCGCCGATCCCATAATCCCTGAGATCTGCCGGAAATCCCAGCTCTTCGTTGGCCTGGACCGTATCCAGGCCCTTATCCTGGAGGTTGTAGGCGTGCATTTTATTGATCAGACCAATCCCCCGCCCCTCCTGCCTGAGATAAACGATCACACCGTTGCCATCGGCACCGATCTGCTCCATGGCGGTGTGGAGTTGGTCGCCACAGTCGCAACGGAGGCTGCCGAACATGTCGCCGGTGAGGCATTCGGAGTGCACCCGGACCATGACCGGGGTATCGCTATCGATCTCCCCTTTGATCAAGGCAACGTGCTGGAAATCATCCACATCGTTTTGAAACACCACCAACCGCCACTCGCCGCCGTAGAAGGAGGGGAGCCGGGTTTCCACAGCACGGTGAACCAAGCATTCGTTGTCGGTGCGATAGGAGATCAGATCGGCAATGGTCGCGATCTTGAGCCCCTTCTCCCGGGCAAAGGTCATCAGATCCGGGACTCGGGCCATGGAGCCGTCGTCTTTGAGGATTTCGCAGATGACCGCCGCTGATTTTCTCCCCGCAAGCCTCGCCAGATCCACCGAGGCTTCGGTATGGCCAGCGCGCACCAGCACCCCTCCCTCACGGGCCACCAGGGGAAAGACATGTCCCGGGCGTGCCAGATCGCAGGCGGTGGATTTTTCGTCGATGGCGACCTCGATGGTGCGGGCGCGATCATGGGCGGAGATACCGGTCGTAACCCCGGTCGTCGCCTCAATGGAGACGGTGAAGGCGGTTTTAAATTTGGCGTCGTTGTTGACCACCATGAGGGGCAGCTGTAGCTCTTGAACCCGCTTCTGGGTGAGCGCCAGGCAGATCAGGCCGCGACCATGCATGGCCATAAAGTTGACAGCCTCGGGGGAGCAGCAGTCGGCGGGGATCACCAGATCCCCCTCATTTTCCCGGTCCTCGTCATCCACCAGGATAACCATCTTGCCCTGGCGAAAGTCTTCGATGACCTCTTCGATTCCGTTGAAAGTGAAGTTCATGGAGTTCAAACAAATCCTTTCTTTATGAGGTAGGCTTCATCGATGCCCCGGCTGGCTTTGCCCAGCCCCCCTTTGAGCAGGCGTTCCACATAGCGGCCCAAAAGATCGGTTTCGATGTTGACCTCTCCCCCCGGCCCAAGCCCGGTGAGGGTGGTTTTGAGCTGGGTGTGGGGAATGATGTTGACGGAAAAGCGGGTGGCTTCCCCCACATCCTCCACCTGATTGACCGTCAGGCTCACCCCGTCCACGGCGATGGAGCCTTTGGAGATAATATAGCGCCCCGCACTGGCTGGGACACGGAACCATATTTCGATGGAGCGGCCACGGGGTGCCGCGCGCTCAACTCTTCCCACCGCATCCACGTGTCCCTGGACGATGTGACCATCCAGCCGCCCCCCCACCGCCAGCGCCCGTTCCAGGTTGACCAGATCTCCCGGAGAGAGCTTGGCAAAGGTGGTGCGATGCACGCTTTCGGCGGAGACATCGACGCTAAAGTGACTGGCAGATTTTTCCACCACGGTCAGGCAGGCACCATTTACCGCAATGGATGCTCCCATGCGCACAGAGCTGAGATCAAAATCGCAGTTGATCCCCACCCGCCAATCCTGGCTTGATTTTTTCAGGCTGCGAACCGTGCCCACCTCTTCGATCAGACCGGTAAACATGGTGTTATGCAAAAGCCCCCTCTATCAAGATATCCTCGCCGATCATTTGGGTGGTGAGTCCGTCAACCCGCAAAGCTTCCCTCAAGCGCGCCACCCCCAGGCCATCCAGCACCCCAGGGGCATTCCGGCCACCGATCAGCTTGGGAGCAAGGAAGAGCGCCAGCCGATCTCCGAGTCCTGCTTCCAATAGAGCGCTGGTGAGCCTGCCTCCTGATTCAGAAAGCACGCTGGTTATCTCCCGTTGACCCAGTTGCTCCAGCATGTCGTTCAGATCCACCCGGCCATCCCCAGTCGCTTTACAGAGAATGGTTTCCGCCCCCTGCTCCCACTTCAGGCGTTCGATTCGGCCTTTGGGGGCGGCCTCGGTGGTGGCGATCCAGACCGGGGCGGTGGTGGAAGATGAAAAAACCGCCGCATTATCGGGGATTTCAAGCTTGGAGTCCACCACCAGCCGTATGGGATCCCGTCCTCCGGGGAGGCGGCAGTTTAAACGGGGGTCATCGGCGGCCACGGTACCGCTGCCCACCATCACGATATCGTGGCTATCCCGCAGCCGCTGGACCTTTTTTCGAGCGGGTGGACCGGTAATCCACTGGCTCTCCCCCGTATGTGTCGCAATCTTGCCATCAAGAGAGGCCGCCATTTTGATGGTCACAAGCGGTCTTCCCCGGGTGATCCAGGAGATAAAGGGGGCGTTCAATTCCAATGCCGCCGCTTCCCGCACCCCGCTAATCACTTCGATCCCGGCTTGACGCAATCGTTCCAAGCCTCTTCCCGCCACCTGGGGGTTGGGATCGGTCATGGCGGAGACCACGCGCTTAATGCCGGCTTTGATCAAACCATCGGCACAGGGGGGGGTGCGGCCCTGATGGGAGCAGGGTTCGAGGCTGACATAAGCGGTGGCCCCTTCAGCCGCTTCTCCCGCCTCCCGAAGCGCCTCCACCTCGGCATGGGGCAATCCCGCCCGATGGTGATAGCCCCGCCCGACAATCTTCCCATCCTTTACAATCACACACCCCACCATGGGGTTGGGACGGGTGCGCCCTTTGGCTCTGGCTGCCAGGCGCAGGGCGTGATCCATGTGGCGTTGGTCTTCCGGCGTGATTTTTCCTGACATGGGCTGAC
>JADFZT010000072.1 GCA_015232395.1 Magnetococcales bacterium
GTCAACAGGGAGTCAACCCATTGATCGCCATTCAAATGGCTTTGGCTGGCAAAATCAAATAGGGGGAGAGCAGTTACCAAATTTTTTCAAAAGTCTGTGGGCTGATATTTCGATTCCAGTTGCATATGCGGACCGGCTTCATTTCGAAATGGCAACCTGTGGACCTTCTGTAACTCATTGATTCTCCGAACCCCGCAGGCTGTGGGGTTAATGGGCGAGGTCCACAGCTTTCAGAGAACATGGCGTAGAAGAGAGAAAAATATCCCAAAATTGAGGTGGGAAGAGCAGGGAGGAAAATTTGGCTGTCGCCGTAACTGTTGATTTTATTAAGGAAAAAATGCCAACAAAGAACCCCGAATCCGTGAGGACTCGGGGTTCTTCATTTTTAAATGGTGAGCTGTATGCAACCCACAGCGGAAAAATCTCTGAAATTCTTGTGTGGTTCAAACGGAGAAGTTTTTAAGATTTTTTTTGGTGACCGAAAATGCGAAAATAAGCTTATCATATTGATTATTATGCTTTTTCATGGAAATTGCCGAACATTCTCCGGTCACGATTTGGCCGCCGTGTCACAATGAATTTCGCTGCCAGATGCGCACGGTGACCAAAATGGCTCCAAGGAAATCAGGATCACTGGAAAACGGCATCCAAAGAATCTGCTGACAACTTCCCCCACCTGGGTGGGCTTCACCACGAGTACCTGCGCAAAGCCGCCTAAAAGACGCTATCGATTTCGGAATGTCAAAGAGCCTCGGCTTGGTGAAGGTTCCGGTATCCCCTGCCCACTTCACGGGAAAAAGGATATGTCAGAAGTCGGAGATCTCACGGCCTGACCAAATTGTCCTGTCTATCAGTCCTCATGTCCAGAGAAATGTGGCGCAGGGTCCCTGGATTGACACCCCAAATTGGGCCATACGAGGTTTACGGAAGGGACAGGGCTTCCCTCATTGGCACAACAATCCCATGATGGTGGTAAAGCTGGTAGCGGCGACCACGTCATCATAAACGATATCCCAAGACTGTTCCGGGCTTGCAAAGCAGGAGCCTTCCGCGACATTGATACCATCAAAATCCAATCCGTCAGCAGGGCGGCTGCTGTCCCGGTTACCGGCGCTGGCCAGCACGAAAGCCTGGTTGGTAAAGGATCCAGCACCTTGGCAGCCGTTGGCTGAGGTGGAAAAGGGCAGGGTCGATATGGAGGCCTCTCCGGTTCCATAAGCGGGATCGCTGTTTTCCAACGCCTGGCACAAGTCCCAAATGTTTATTTGATTCACATCCTCCAGATTATCCAGACGGTTTACAGCCACAGCCAGGTCGGCGTCGTTGGGTTGGGTACCATCCACCTCCGTGGCGTCCGCAACCCGATAGACGATATAGCGAATGGGGCGCATGGCGGTATCGAGGGAGGCCTGATCGAGTACCAACGTCACATGGGGGATCATACCCGCATCCAACGTACAATCTTCCATCCCATAGCCGCTGGTGCCTGGGGTGGTGTCGGGATCTGCCGGGCAGGGGAGGCGATAGTTGGTGGAGGAAAAATTGATCAGGGCTGACTGGGCATCCGCCATGGTTCGGCTGATCTTCACCTTGTTGGCGGTATCCGTGATGCCCAACATGACCGGGGCACCAATGGTGTAGACCAGCCCCATGATCACCAACACAATGGCCAGCTCCAGAATGGTAAAGCCGGACAGTGCCGAGCCACTGGAGGGAGCGCTGTTGGGTTTACAGCTTTTCATGGCTTGGTTATTGGTACTTTTCCAGGATGTTTTTAACCGTCTTTATGCCAGTCGTCGCCTGGGCGAGGGGTGGTTTTTTTTGATTCGAGGTTTCGGTGGAGCCCCCGTCGGACTTACTTTTGAATTTGGCCTGAATACGGCTCAGAAGGCGGTTTTGTGCGCTTGCGCTGCTTTTTGTCCGGGCGTTGGTAGCCGATTGGTCCGTTTTGCCGGCCTCGTCCCCTGGCTCTTTCCCATCCTCATCCCCGGTGGGTGCGCCCCGCAGGGCATGTTCTGGAATTTCAGTCAGCACGCCGGTTTCCATGGCGATGGATTGTTGCTCCTCTCCACGGGTTAGCAGAGCTTGGTTGCGATCAATCTGGCTCAGGTGGACCCCGCTCGGCAGCGTTTCCCCTTCGTGGTACATATAGCCGTCGATCACCGCCAAGCGCTGATTGGGGCTTAAAAAGGTCATGGAGAGGCTGTGTTGTGGAAAGGGAATTGGCTCTGGCTCTGATATCTCCGGGGTGGTCTGTGCCTGGGGCTGACTGGCTTCCTCAAGGAGGGGCAGAAGAAGCTCGCTGGGGCCATCGTTGGGCAGCAGGGGCATGGGAGGGGGCGTCAGATTTGGCCAAAGCTCTTCAGAGCGTTTGACGACTCTGGTGGTATCGGTGGCGGGTTGGGCCATCATGGTGGGCGTGGTGGTGGCCTTGGCGACCAAAGGGGCATCCAACCGGGTGTTGTTGGGGAGTGACGTTTGGTTCCCTGCTTGGGTGACGGCTGCACTCAGGCTGGTGTTGAGGGGAGCAGCGGCTTGGGTTTTATTGTCCAGATCGGCAGATGGACCCCGCCACACTGGAAAGCGCCAGTTGGGGTTGGCTGGCTGGCTGTTGTCGGTTATTTGGCTGGCACTGGCACTCGCTGCCCCAGCACCACGCGCCGCTGTGTTGCCACTGTTTCCTTGGCCAGCTCCCACAGGGGTGGTAACAGAGGGGGGAGGGGCGGGCAAGGAGGCTGGGGCGTGTGGCCGCAGGATGTTCAAACGGGTGGGGGAGAGCGGTGCGGGCGTTCTGGTCCTGGTTTTGGAGGTCAGCTTACGCTGAGGGGCTTCCAGATCCTTGAGGTCGGCGCCAAAGAGAGTCGCCAGATGGACAAAAGGAACGGGTTGGGTCATGCGGCTGGGGTCTCTGATGACAGCCAGCTCCGGCTCCAGACGGGCTATTTTTTTCAGCGCCTTGCGGTCTACTTTCAGGGTGGGCATGGGGGTTGGTGCCAATCCGCCCCGGCGGATGCCGGTGGTGGTGGATTGATAGCTGATCACACCGGCCGCAGAGAGGGATATGAGAGCAACCGCCAGGGAGAGCGCGCCTTTAGCTTTGGCTTTCATGGAGTGCCCGATCCAGTTTCAGGTTGAACAGTAGATAGTGAATATCGGTTTGCAGGGTACTTTCCACCACCGAATAGCCCTTGCGGCGCATGTTGGCGACAAAGCCGTTGAAGGTCTCGACATCATTGCCAAAACGCTTGTCCACGCGACCGTTCAGATGCAACCCGACCCCCTCCTCACCATAATCGAGCTTCACCCGATCAAAGGCGACCCGGGGGGCGGCTGATTGATAAATTTGCCGCAGAATCAGGTCTGGGATGGGTTGTTGGCGGGCTTGGTCCAGGGTCTCCACCAACGCCTGGGTGTCGGTATAGTCCGGGTGCAGCTCTCCCTTGGTTTCCTTGGCCAGACCATCGTTAATCCGCTGGCGCAGGACGAAGATTTCTTCCTGTAGAGCGTTTACTTCCCGGTCCCATTGCAGGGTAAAAAATCCCAGCAGCAAGACTGCCGCTACCATGGGCAGGGCGAGCCAGGGTTCTATACGGTGGAAAAAAAAGAAGGCGCGGTCTTTCTTTTTGGAGACGGCATCGCCAATATTCAGCGCGCTCAGCAGGGGGAGCAGGGTGGAATGACGGCGCTCCTTGTTCAGCTTCAGGAGTTCTGAGCGGGCTGTATGGCTGGTGATCTGCATCACCTCGGCCAATGTTTTCACCCAGCCAAACTCTTGTGGGTCGGGGCTCAGCCAGTAGTGAAAATGGATTTCCCGGATTTTGATTTCACAGCTCTGTTCCGCTGCCAGCAGCACCGTTTGAATGAGATCCGGAAAGCGGTCGCGGTCTTCGGGGTTGCTGACCGATACCCGGGTGGATTCATAGAGGCGTTTATTGTCGGCCACCAGGAGTTCCACATGGCGGTCGTGGTGGATCAGGATGGCGGCTGGGCGTTTTGGTTTGATTTGCTCCCGGGCTTTGGCCAACAGCGAAGGAAAAGAGAAGAGCAGGTGGTGGTCGGGATCTTCGTTGGCGCTAAATTGATAGTCACCGAAGGTGGATTGATTCACAGCGGTAAAAAAACACTCCCAGGTGTGTTTGTCCCGCTCGTTGGCTGCATGAATCAGGATTTCACCCGGGCTATCCAGCTCGCCAATTTCCCGGAGCTGTTTTTCCAGCACCGGCCCGGCATCGTTGCGGCCGGCCTGGGCCACCATCACCCGGGGGATGGCCCCCTGAAAATCGGTAATCAGCCATTTGTGACGCTTGATCTTGGAGATTTTTTCCAGGGGGATCAGCTTGCGCCCCCGCAGATGGAAAAGCTGTTCATCCAGATCGATGAGCATTTGGGCGTTGCCGCGTTTCATGGCTGCCCCCCGGCTTTGAGGGCGGAGAGGGTCGTTTCGTCAGACATGGGGTCGCGCACCCAATATTCCCCCTCCAGAGAGACCAAAACGTGTTTCAGATTTTCGATGCCCTGATCGGTCACCTCCCGGGTTTTCCAATCGTCGGCATTGGGGGTTTTGACCTCCAGGGATTTGGGGATGAAATAGTAGTTGGTTCCGGGCCGGGTGTTGGCGGAGAGCCAGCCCAATTCCCGAAAGGGCACCTCTCTATCCTTGAAAGAGACCCGGTGGCGATCCCAGGCTTTCGGAGAGAGCCCGGCTGTATGGGCGCGTTGGGTGAAAAGAGTGGTGCGATCCACATAATGGCGCACCTGCTCCAGCTTCCGATAGCGGGGGTTGAGCCGACTGATGTCGGTTTTTAAAAGCTGACGCTGTCGGCTCAGATAATCCACCTTGGCCTGGGCTTCATGGGCATAGTAGGCCAATATCGGCAGCAGAATGGCCGAGACCATCAATGTTAAGGAGAGAATGCCTCCAAACAGCTTTCTCATGAATCATACCCCACTTTCAACAGAGCGCCTTTAAGCCCCACAACCACCCTACAGCCATACCCAACATCCACATCCGTCGGATCTACAGCTCCCTACATATCCGATATAGCGGTTGTTTTTTCAGCCCCGATACCACCCAATATCCAAGATTATTGGTTCATCTTGTAGTGGGCGGTGAGAACGATCACCTGATCTTCATCGTGGCGTTCCATGGTGCCCACCCCGGAGACGACATCGTCGGTACGGGTGGCGTCAGCTGCATCGCCGGTGGTGACTTCATTATAGGTGGTGGCGTTGACAGCACTCCAGGTGGTCCCTGCTTCACCCACCGTCAGGTTGGAGGCGATATCCTGGCGAAAGAGTCCTTCCCGGGCGTCGGCTTTGCCATCCACCATGGTGTCCAGCATGCGGGCCAGATCCGGGGTGATGCCGGTGATGATCATGACATTACCCGATCCGGAGCGGGTGCTGGGGGGGTTCCACTGGAAGCAGATTTGGATCTCCTGGGGGTTGCCGTTGGTATCCTGATAGATATACCGATCTTCCCGTCCTTCGGAGCGGCCCGGGGCCATTTCGATGCCCGCTGCGTCGAAGTAGGAGTGGAGTTCGTCGGAGGCGTTGGTGCGGCGGTTGACCGAGCCGGGGGTGCCTTGGAACGTACCCTGGCAGATCATGCCGGGGGGGGTGACCGTATCGTAGCTGGTGACGCCCGCATCCAGAAAACCATCCAGAATGGTGGTATCAATGGCGGCATTGACCACCATGGTTGGGGAGGTCTGGCTATCGCCCAACACCACCCCATAGCGCTCATAGTATTGATTATAAGCCTGAGCCCACTGGTCGATAAAGCTGTGCTTGATCTTTTTGTATTCCGCGTTCCGGTGTAGATCCTTGCCCACAGCCACGCCGCCCAGGATCAGGCCGATGACCGCCAACACCATGGCCAGCTCAAGCAGGGTGAAACCGGCTTGTTGCTTGCTGGGAGTGGCCTCTGTCCCCGTTGATGTGGAACGAATCGAAGGGGATTTTTGGTCTGGGGAGGGGGTGTTGAACATGGCATTTCCTCGTAAAGTGATGGCGCAAACCCTGCTGAATCCGGCAGGGGCTGACATGTTGAACCCAACAGGGTTTGACAAAAATCAGGGTTTCACTGACTCATTCGATAATAGGCGGTCATGACAGCAATCTGGTCTTCATCCAGATTGCCACCGGATGTCGTGCCGTAGGTGTCCCGGTTATCTGCAGGCCAGACCGCACTGGTGGTGGAGGGGTCTCCCGCTAGTTCATCTAGCCGAAACAGACCGAACCGGGCATCGGGGCGTCCGTCGATGGTGGTATCCAACGAGCGGGCCAGAGCGGGCTCCAGGCCTTTGATCACCATGACGTTGCGCTCCACGGAGACCCCCGCCTGATCGGACCAGTCGGTGTTCAAAAAGCAGATCTGAACTTCCTGGGGGTTGCCGTTGGTGTCCTGATAGACATAACGGTCTTCCCGCCCCTCAGCTCGCCCGGAGGGCATCTCGATACCGGCGGCATCCATATAGGCATGCAGTTCATCGGCCACGCCAGCATTGGTATCACACAACTCCGGCAGGGGGTCGACTCCCTGGATGCCGTTGACCTTGAGGGTGGGGGAATCCGCATCGTCACCCACCACCACGCCTTGGCGGTCGATATGATCGCTATAGGCGTCGGACCAAGCCTGGATGTGGCGGGCGTAGATTTTTTTAAACTCCGCACTGCGCACCACATCCTTGCCTGCGGAGACGATGCCCATGATCACCCCCAGAACCACGAGGATCACGGCCAATTCAATCAGGCTGAAACCGGCATCGGATCTATTCTGGCTATTCGACAAACGGACTCTCCTGGTGGCAATCGTGCAAGGTACGGGCTGCCAAAGTTTGTTTCTTTCAGTTACCGAATCTTGTTTTTTCCAGCTACCAAATCAGTTTGGTCAGAAGATACGCAAAGTATTCGCCAAGTCCTGCCACAGCTCCAGCAAAACGATCTTTCTGAAGGGGACAATGGGGCTATCGTTTCCCAACGATCATTTCTTTTGTTGTTTGTGCTTTGATTTATAAAAAAAACCAATCACGGCACATGTTGAATCAGGGGGATTTATTTTATGAATACTTGCGATAGCCAGAGTGTAGATAATTGTCGTGTATTCAACAGGGTAATCACATCCCTGTCAACGCATTTACTTGTCAGATTCAAATACAATTGATATGCTGCGGTCGATTGATTGTCAAGCATTGCCTTGCTAAAAGTCAAAAAGTTGAGTCGGTTTCACAGCAAAAATCAACATAAGAGCGATTGATTGTAAACCTTGAAACAGGCTGTTACACGTATTCATAAACAGTCAAAGTAGAGGCTTTTTTTCTCCTTGGAGTGATGCCTTCGGGAGAGAGTTAAACTTGCTTGTCCGCGCCATTTTTTAGTTGTCCAATAACTAAATAGACCTATCCAACAAACCTTTGATTCGATGGGGTTGGTGAGGTGATTGCTCTGATTGGGCTTGGGATGGGGCAGTGCCAGAGGGATGGTGGAGGCTGAATCGTTTTAAGCGCATGGAAAAGACGGTATACCATACCAAGTTTGACCGTTCATCAAAGAGAGTCGGGCTCTTCTGCAGGGTGGGTGTGCTCTTGTGGCTGGTTTTGGTTACATTTCCGACGGTCACAGTCGGCCAGGTGACCTCTGTCCAACAAGTGTCGGATGAGGATGCGTCAAAATCATCCTTTATCGTAGAGCTCAACCAAGTGTGTGACGGAGATCGATTTTCGGAGAAGATTCTCTTTTTTGAAAAACATCTGGATCCCGAAAAAACATCCGACACCACTGATCCACTCCATTCCGGGCTGAAAACGCTTTTGGCTTATGGACAGAGCCATCCAAGCCTGCCAGAGGTCGATAAAATCAAGGAGTGGTTTGGCTTCAGAGTGGTCTCTCTGCTCTGTCAGGAGAGCTCTGGCATCCAGGATGAATCAGGGGCCTACCCGCTGGAAATTTCCTGGGGGGAGGGGCGTCAGGATCGGGGTGTCAGGGAAATTTTTTCTGTGGAAGAGGGGCGTTCCATCCCTCTTTTAAGGGAATTTTCCCGGGCTGTTTCAAGCTTGGCCACCCAGGGTGATTCATTGCAGGGAATGATTCTTGCTGATCTGAAAGAAGCCGATTCTTTGGAGCAGGGCCGTGGGAAGGCTGAAGAGGCTGATGAGGCAGGTCAAACGGTAGAAGTGGTGGTAGATAGTGAGCCGGGGGTTCTGGCTTCTGTTTCGAAGCAGCCCCCCCCCATACAGCTACCTGCCATTGCCATCCAACAAATCGTGCTGGCAAGCCTGGAAACGCCCCCTTCCGCTTCGGAATATAAATATATTCCGGAGCCACTCGGGTTGCACGGATTGGCTATGGAAGAGGGCCAGGAGGTGGGTTCCGGGGATGGGGTTCCAGCCTCAAACCTGAATCCACTGCTGACACAACTGCTCACGGAGTGCCGATCTTTTTTGGCAGCGGACCAGTTGTTGGTCTCACCAGCACCCGGCAGCAGTGCTTTAGCTTGTTATCACACCGCCCTGCGCCTGGATCCGGACAACCTGGAGGCCCGGGCAGGATTGGAGCAGATTGAGTTGAGATATTACACCAAGGCCATACAGGATTTGGAACTGGGAAATGCTGAAAAATTTTTTGTCTATTACCGTCGGCTAAAAAGAATCAACCACACCAGCCCACATCTGGGAAAAATGGAAGATTCCTACTGTCAGCAACTGTCCGTTACACAACGCCAGAGTGAAGCGTGGCACCAACCTCCGGGTATGCCACCATGTGTCAGTGAACGTGACGAGGTTGAATCTGTATCGGCTCAATAGAGCCAGACCAGTCAATCAGGATGAGGCGTCCGATGGGTGCGTCGTTTGGGAAAAGGGCTGAGAGGCTTCCAGAACAGGATGAGTATGATGAACTCCGGAATTAAACAAACCGATCCGAATCCCCACCAACAGAAAACCCGGTACCTGGCAGGGTGGGGCGGCAAGCTGCTGTTGGCGGGTAGTCTGGCTGTGGTATTGGCCCTCTCCCCCGACAGTGCACAAGCCAGCTGTGGAAGCGAGGCTGACGCTGCTGAAGCGGCTTATGAGCGGGCGGAGGCGTTGCTGGAGCGCAATCGTTTTGCCGAGGCCGACGCTGCCTATGAAGAGGCCATCGCCGCCTATATTTCAGCAGCCCAAGCGTGTCACTGGCGCTCTGGATTGCAGGCTGAGCTGAACGAAAAAGCCGATGAACTCAGTCAAAAGCGGGCTGAAAACCAGTGCCAAATGGGATATTTTGTCACGTCAAAACAGAAGGAAAAAACAGCGCGGCTGCGGATGGAAGCAGGAGAGTGGCCCGAAGCACGCACCTCTTATGAAGCGTTGGCACAACACTTTGACGGAATTGCCCAAAACTGTGCTGGAGACCCCGGAGAGAAAGCCGAGTGGTACGCCCGCATTGCCCGGGAAAATCGTAACCAGGCGTGGTGCATGGAACGCATGGTGAAAAATGGCGTCGGTGATGTTTCCTACCGGCAAGGCTCACAAATGGCTCGGGAGGGGGATTGGGAGGGGGCTGTTCCCGCCTTTCAGAGCGCCCTGGCGGCTAATCAGTGGGCCTTGGATTATTGTCAGTCCGATCGCATTCGCCAGGCGGCTTGGTTTAATGTCCAATCCAGCAGCCAAAAACTGGACGCAGCTCTCCCCGAAAGAGCCCTGAAACGTTGCCGGGACGCCACCACAGCTGCTGTGAGCATTCCCAGCGCCGACATGGTTGAGCGCCACGTGATGGAAGATGCCTGGTGGGAGCGGGCAGAGCCGATTTTGCAGCGTCAGGCGGTTCTTTATGGTGAAGCCCATGCCCAATGTCAGGATCAACCCGGTGCCACCACCCTCAAACAGATGCAAACCACCGCCATCTCCCGGCTGAATCGTTGGGGATGTCAAACCTGGACCAACCGAGCCCATCGATTGAACACCGAAGGACACCAGGCGGCAGCGGCCGGGGAGCATAAGCGGGCGGCGGCAGCCTTTTTGCAACTACCCGGGATTCACACCAATGCGCTCTCCTACTGCCAGGCTTCCGCCGATGGGGGCGAGAGCCAGTTTGCCCATGGGCAGATGCTCGACCAGATCGCATCCTCTTCGTGTCAGGCGGTATTGGACCGGGCGGATTGGGACTTGGGACGGGGGGAGGGCTTTGCCAAACAGCAGGCCTGGCAGTCAGCTGGAGAAAAATATCAGCTGGCGGTTTCAGGCTTTGAAGTGGCTCAAAAGATGTGCCCCGAAGGCACCTTTGATGGGGACAGGGAAGGGCTGACCGTTGGGGCAACCTGTGGGCAAAAGTGGGCCGGGGCGATGGTATGGACCATCGATCTGGCGCGTGGGGTTTTGGCAGGAGATCGTGCCCGCCAAACAGCCATCGAAGCCTGGTCAGGGGTGGTGGATCACTGCCAGCCAGAGCTTGCCCGGCGCGCCACAACACACATCGAAACTTTAAAATCCGGCCAAACCCCTCAGCTTGAGGCGGCTTTGTAAGGGCTTGGTCGAGCAGGCTCTCAATCTGCGGTTTAAAATCCCGTTGCGGTGCTGTCACCATCTTTAAGGACCGCGCCATGAGAGAGCAGGCTCCCCGTATCGTTATTTGGCACCGTGACCGTTTGTGCGGGCTTAATCTTCAAGAAGGGCTGGTTTTATGAAAAATCTTCGAGCCATTTGCCTGGCTGGCTGTGTCGCTGTTTTGCTCTCCTCCTGTGCGAGCCAATCCAAGCAGGAGGATCAGTATGACGACTGGACAGGTCAAGGGGCTGCCCGGCTGCCCCAGACCGACTCCAGTTTGGCCCAGGAATCAAAACAGTTGTTCGAAGAGACCCTGGCCATGCGGGAACGCATGGAGAAAGACCAGCCCCAACCGGTCAGGCTGGAACCCGTACGTCCAGCTCCCGACCCCATGGACCATACCCTCATCACCCTGGATGTCACCAACGGCGAAATCCAGCATATTTTGAAAGCCCTGGCAGCTCAGGCCAACCTGAATCTGATGATGCATCCCAGTGTGGCGGAAGTGTCCAACCGCATTTCGGTCCACTTCAAGGAAGTCCCCGCCAGCCGGGTGTTGAACCATATCCTCCAGATCGCCGATCTACACGGCCAGATGGATGGCAACATGCTCACCATCGTGCCCTTGGAAGAGCGGGTGTTTCATCTGGACTTTTTGGAAACCGAATTTAAAACCACCATGACCGCCGGGGGAGATGTCCTGGGTAGCTCCCAGGTGGAGGGGGGAAGCAGTGGTTTGACGGGGAGCTTTGAAATCGACGGGGAGTTGCAGATCAAAAACAACCCCTACGATCAGCTGGAAGAGATGCTGCAAACCCTGGTGGGCAGTGTGAAGGATCCCAACAACCAGGGAGGGGATGTGGATTCTGCTGAAACCGTCTCCGATGCCGGAGCCCAATCCCTGGTCAATAGCGCCATTCGACAAGACACCGCCACCTACCACCTCAATCGCCTGACCGGGACGCTTTTTGTGCGGGCCAAGCAGTCGGTGGTGGCCAATGTGGCTAGACTGATCCGGATTTTCAAGGAGACCCTCGGCAGGCAGATCGTGATCGAAACCCAGATCATCGAGGTGCAGCTTTCAGAGGGGCATCAATATGGGGTCAACTGGGCGGTGTTGAGTGAAAACCTGGTGGCAGGCATGGCGGTCAACGGTATCGCCATGGATGCCATCACCGCGACGGTCTCCGGGGCGGAAATATCCTCCCGGGGGGTGAGTGTGCCGGCGGTCTCTTTTTCCAACGGCCAAAACATGCTGACCCTGGGCTACGGCAACGGCACTGTCAATGCGGCAGTCAACCTGCTGAAAAGTTATGGCGAGATTCGCATTCTCTCCAACCCTTTCATCCGCACCCAGCATGGCCGCCCCGCCTTTATCAGTGTGGGCACCACCAACTCCTATGTCTCCCGCTCGCCCTCGCAAATTTTGAGCAGCACCACGGGTGAATCCGTCGGTACGGATGAGCAGCCCCAGGTCTCCACGGTGTTCGATGGTCTGGTGGTGGGGCTCGTCCCCTTTATCGATCAGGATAAACAGATCTCCCTCACCATCCATCCCATTCAAAGTTCGGTGGATGCCGACAGCCTGGAGTTGGTGGATGTGGGCAATGACTTTAAGCTCACCCTGCCCAAGGTGGATCTGAAGGAGTTGACCACCACCCTCAAAATGAAGGATGGCGATACCGTGATGTTAGGGGGGTTGATCCACCGGATTCGCACCAACGTTACCGAGCGGGTGCCCATCCTGGGGGATCTGCCCATATTGGGTCAGGCCTTTCGTAAAGATACCGAAAGCGAATCGGGGCGGGAGCTGGTGCTGATCATTCGGGTCAACGTGATTTGAGCATTATTTACCAGGCTTTGTGGGAGCTGAACGCCCCTCACCAAGGAAAAAAGGGGGGGGGGAGCGATGCTGAGTCGCTGTTGACGGATACCCTGAATCCGCCCGATTCCCTGTTTATACCTTCTGTTGATGGTGGCACGCTGGCTGCCAAACCGTTTTCCAGGGGACTGTTTTCCCAATGGTGGGTCAAGCTTGGCCTGCTGGTCGTAGTGGGGGTTGGGGTGGCTTTGAGTGGCCGGTTTTCTGCGGATGACTCTTTTTCCACAGCCATACTCCCAAAGCCGGATCAGATCCAGATCAGCGTGATGGAGAAAGATCCGTCTGCCCCACCAACACGCTTATCTTTTCCCAGCTATCTCCCGGCTGAACCAAAAATGATACCACCCCAGGTCATTCCAGCGGGGGTTGGGGAGTGGGCAATCCCTATTCCGGCGGCCATTGTGGAGCAGGAAGCCCCTATTCCGGCGGCCATTGTGGAACGGGCGGTTCCCATACCGGCTACAGCAGCAATCCAAGCCAACTCCATTCCAGCCACAGCTGAGAAGCGTATTCCCCCTTCGGAGCAACCAGCCATTACCGGGGGAATCAGCCAGTTGCAGTTTGCCCATTTCAGCCCCCCACCAGCGCGCCGCACCAAAACCAAGCCACCCCTCACCCAAGCCAAGGTAGCCCCGGCCAAAGCTGCACAAGTCACGCCCCACAATCACGCCCCAGAGACCCTGTTGGTTGCTGAAACCAGCGATCCATCGAAGGGGAAGGGGGGAGGGGGGGAGATTGTGATCGAATCAAGTGGTTCGGACCCTGATACCCGGGGAATCGGGCCCCTCACCCAGGTGCTGTTTGATGCCATGGATGCTGGAGACGCAGCGGAGGTGGCCAAAGGTTTTCAGCGTCTGCAATCCCTGTTGGGGGCGGACAATCCCTTTGTCAAAAAAACCCAGGCTTATTGGCGTTTGCAGCAAAAGGATTATCCCCGGGCCTATGGGCTGCTCCAGGAGATATTGACCGACGACCCCACGGATCTGGAATCCCATCTCAATATGGTGATGGCGGAGATCGGTACCGGTCGCAATAAGTCCGCTGCGGGGCGCCTGCAAAAATTGCTGGAACAGTATCCGACGCACCCCAAGGTTCAGTCGTTAATGGCCATTCTCGGCTATGCCCCTTCGGTGAGGGAGTAGGGGTGTGAATGCGACCCTTCCGGCAACGGATGCTGCTGAGGTGCAAGGGCTTTTGCCTGAGGCAGGGAACCATTCCACCCCCGGACTGGCAACCTTTTTAGAGGCTTTGGGGTTGGCCAGAACCCCCTTTCCGGTGGTGCCGGATGCGGCCAATCTGTTTAAAACCGAATGGATGGCGGTCTCCTTTGCCGAGGTGGTGGATGCGGTCAATCGGCGCAAGGGATTTATCGCCATCACCGGGGAGGTGGGGTTGGGAAAATCCACCTTTTCCCGGGCTCTGCTCAACTATTTTTATGCCCAGGATATTCATGTCTCCCTGGTTCTCAACAGCTTTCTCCAAGGGGTGGATCTGCTGCGGGGGATCAATCGGGATTTTGACCTGGCGGCGGAAGGGGAGACCCTCCTCGCCCTGATGGATGAGTTGACCGATTTTTTGCTGCGGGAGTTTGGTGCTGGGCGCAACTGTGTGATCTTGATTGATGACACCCAAAACCTGACCCTCGACAGCCTGGAAATGATTCGCCAAATTTCCAATCTGGAGACAGAGACCCACAAGCTGGTACAGATCATTCTGGTGGGCCAGACAGAACTTGAAACCACCCTGCGCCTGCCCGCCATGCGGCAACTCCACAGCCGTTTGGCCTTGCACAAGCGCATTATTCCCCTGACCCGGGAAGAGCTGGTCCAGTTCGTTCACTATAAACTGGAACGGGCTGGCAACGAAAAACAGCTGACCATGAGCCGTGGGGCCTTTGGGATTCTTTTTAAAGAGACCCAGGGCAATCCCAGGAAAGTCAGCCGCCTGATGGATCGCTGCCTCTACGCCCTGATCGCGCTCAGGCGGTTTAAAATCGATTCCCGGCTGATTCGCAAGGTGGTGGGGGAGCTGAACCAGGAGCTTAATCCTCTCCCGGGCTCTTATCCGACTATTGGCTCAAAAAGTCGTTCCTCCAGCTGGATGGTGTGGGTGTTTGTGGGAGTGTTGGGGGCATTATTGCTGATTCAATCCCCAGCTTTTCTTTCTCTGAAGCCGCTGGGTGACCGGCTTTCCCTGGAGAAGGGATGGCCTGTGCTGCTCAATGAAATGGTCGAATGGTGGTCACCCTCCAGTGGGCTTAAGAGCAGCCGTGAAATACCTGCTTTAGCCCAGGCTCCTGATACCAGGGATCGTGGGGTGGCTCCGATCACCGCTGGTGTGGCTTTCAGTACCAACCAAGAGGCTCCGATCACCAGCAAGGTGGCTCCCACCCCTGAGAGGGAGCCCCATGTTGAGATGGATTCAGGCAAAAAACCGGCAGAACCAGCCAAGAGTTCGGTGGCAGCTCCGAAAGATCCGTTTTTCATCTTCACCAAAGCCTATCATCTGGAACGGTTTTCAGCCCCTTTGCAACAGGCCATCGGTGAGGGAACCCTGGATCAACTGGGGGCTCAAATTGAAGGGGCATCCGGCTTGAGATTGATCAAGCTGCCGGCTATTCCAGCGTTTATCGCCGGGCGTTTTTCGCTGCTCCGTATCCAGGAAGGGGTCGGGGAATATTATCTGCTGTTTTCCAAGCCCGATTTTACCATCGATGATCTGCACCTTTTTTCCAGTGGTGAAAAAGTCACTGAAATGGCTCAAAAGTTAAAACGCCTTGGCTACGATCCAGGGCCGGACAAAAAATGGGGAAACATCGGTCTGATGCATGCTTTGGCCAGGTTTCAACAGGCCATGGCCCTGGAAGCGACGGGCCGCTTGGATGATGCCACCCTGTTTTTGTTGAGCCAAGCCGAACACCGAACCTAGAGAGAGTGGGTTTGAACCATGAGTACGAAACGAAAGCCACTGGGCGTGCTGTTGGAAGAGCGGGGCCTGATTCGCTCCCAGCACATCAAATATGCCCTTCAGGAGCAGAAGGTGACCAACGAGCGCCTGGGGGAGGTGTTGGAACGCATGGGGTTCGTCACCCAGTTTGATGTGGCGACACTGGTGGCCGACCAGGAAAAAATCCAATATCTGGATGTGGATCGGGTGGTGCCTGAGCCCGAAGCCTTGCGGGCCTTCAATAAAAATCTCTGCGTGAAGAACGATTTTTTACCCATCAAGATTCACGATGATCATGTGGAGGTGGTCTCCGCCTCCACCAACGTCGATATCCTCCGGCAGGTGCTCCATCGCCACAGTGCGGCCTCCCGGCTGCCGATTCTCCATCAAGGGGAGCGGCGTAAAATCCAGCAGGCGATTCAGCACTATTACTATTTTTTGGAAAACCCCATCGAGGCGCTGATCGAAAAGGAGATCGCCCAGGCGACCAACAACCCGGCCTCGGCACAAAATCTGGACTCCCTGCTCTCCCACATGTTTACCCTGGCGATCCGCTATCGGGCCTCGGATGTCCACATTCGCCCCGGCCCTTTGAGCATCGCCGTCGCCTTTCGCATCGATGGCATGATGCATCCGATGTTTTCTCTCAACCTCAAGCTGATGCGCATGATCGCCACCATTAAAATGCGGGCGAAAATGGATCTGGCAGAGCAGAGAATTCCGCAAGATGGGCGCTTTTCCATCGACGTGCTCAACATGGGCTATGACGTGCGCGTCTCCACCCTGGTCTGTCCCCATGGTGAAAATGTCGTGATGCGTATTTTGGCCCGGGATCTGGGGGTGAAGGGGCTTTCGGAGTTGGGCTTTGAAAACACCGATGTGGATCGGCTGCGCAGGCTGTTCAACGAACCCTTCGGCATCATCCTGCTGACCGGCCCCACCGGCTCCGGCAAAACGACCACTCTATATGCAGGTATCCAGGCCCAGGATGTGATCGGCAAAAACATTTTGACCGTGGAAAACCCCATCGAATATCAGATTCCATCGATCAGGCAGACCGAGGTCAACGTCAAATCGGGCTACGGCTTTGCCAATGCCATCCCCCATTTTTTGCGCCACGATCCGGATATCATCATGCTGGGGGAAATTCGGGATGAGGATACCGCCAATACGGCCCTGATCGCTGCCGAAACCGGCCATGTGGTGCTCTCCACCCTCCACACCAACGATGTCTTCGGCTCGATCCCCCGGCTACTCTCTTTGGGGGTGTCCCATGTCATGTTGGCGGATTCCCTCCTGGGTGTGGTGAGTCAACGCCTGGTACGCCGCATTTGTGATAACTGCAAGGAGAGCTATTCCCCCACCCCTGAGGATTTGGCCATCATCAAGCAGGAAGAGGTCACGGAGCTGTTTCGGGGTGTTGGTTGTGAATCCTGTAACGAAACGGGCTACATTGGCCGCGTTCCCATCTATGAAATCTGGCGGGTCAGCTCGGAGGTTTCCGCAAGCCTGGCCCGGGGTGAAACCATGGACCGGATCATCGCCCTGGCCAAACAGGGGGACTATAACTCCATCTTTTCCGTGGGGGTGCGCAAGGTTTTGGATGGTGTCACGACCGTTGCCGAGTTGATTCGCATGTTGGGGCAGGGGGAAGGGCGAGCGATTGGTTGACCTCTTGGCCGATCCCTTGGTTCTCTTTGGTTCGATACCCTGTTTGGGGTGATTTTTTTTAGCTGTGTTCAGGTATAAACCTGTTTTGAAAGCGTCTTATGGCCATCTTTTACTACCGATATGTCCAACCTGACGGGCCTCGTAAATCCGGTTTTTTGCAGCTGCCCCTGACGGAAGTCCGGGATGTGCAGAGCTATCTGGAAGAGCCGGGCAACACCGTCATATCGGTCCGGCGGCTCTCCCCTTGGCTGGAACAGCTGGTTGGTGGCTTGATGCCCCTGTTTCAAAGCAAGGTGCAGCGTGATGATTTGATCATGTTTCTCAATAACATGTCAGCTATGCTCCGGGCGGGCATTTCCCTGATGGATGCTTTGCGGGTCAGCGTGGATCGGGAAGAAAATCCAGGCATGTCCCGGACGGTGGAGCAGATTCGTCTGGAGTTGGAAGCCGGAACGCGCTTTTCCGACGCCATTGAAAACCACAAGGATGTCTTTCCCCAGGCGGTCTGCTTTTTGGTGCGGGTTGGGGACGAAACCGGCACCCTGGATCGCACCCTGAAGGACGCCTCAGCCCATCTGGCCCGGGTGCGTGCCATCGCCGCCAATACCCAAAAAGTGCTGATCTATCCCGCCCTGGTGTTTCTCAGCACCCTGGGGACCGCCGGTTTTTGGATATACTATGTGGTGCCCAAATTGATGGGTATTTTTAATCAATTGCAGGTGGAGTTGCCCCCTATCACCCTGTTTTTGATGGCGATGTCCAAATTTTTGGAAAATCACGGTCTGATGTTGATCCTGGGGGTGGTGCTGTTTTTTGGTTCGGTGATCACCCTGATCAAAAAGAACAAAAGCGTCCGCTTTCGCTATCACCAGCTACAACTGCGCCTGCCGGTGGTGCGGACTCTGGTGCGCACCTCCTCGCTTTCGTTCATGTCGGAATATTTCAACCTCCTCATCTCCGCCGGTATCGATATCGTCACCTGCCTTAAAATTCTTTCCGAATCACTGGACAACGAAGTCTATGCCCGCAACATCGGTACGGTTCGGGAAGGAATTTTGCAGGGTCAAAGTTTGACGGAAGGCTTTTTAAAGGCTGGGGTGTTTCCGCCGTTTGTACTGGAAATGATCAAGATCGGGGAACAGACCGGCGCACTGCCCGATCAGCTTCAATATATCTCCGATGAATATCGGGAGCGCCTGCAAAATCTGGTCGATAATCTAAGCGAGGTGATTCAACCTTTGGCCATATTTATAGTCGGGGGCATTTTTGTCTTTCTGCTGGCGGGTCTGCTACTGCCGATCTATTCCCTGATCACCCAGGTGAGCATGGGGGTATAGGGGAATAGGGGGCTGGGGGGGCAGGGTAAAATCTTGTCGGTCCATTATGGAGTTTTCAGGTAAAATTTGATCAAGAAGGGGTGGGGTATACGCGGTTTTGGTTCGTTTCATAGCTTTGTTGGGAAGGTCTTGCCAATGAAAACAGCCCATGTCAGTCAGAGGAGTCGTGTCGGTATCCAGCGATTCATGGCGGGATTCAGCCTGATCGAGTTGTCTGTGTCCATTGTGGTGATCGGTGTTATCACGGGGGTCGCCTTATCCATGAGCACCGGTCGCAACGCCATGGAACAGGTCGCTCACCGCAGCGTGGCCAAACAGACCATGGCCACCATCAGCAGCGCCGAAGATGTGATTCTGGGCTATGCCATGCGCCACGAACGGCTGCCTTGCCCGGATACCGACGACGACGGCGATGAAGATTGTGATGGCTCCGCCGCTCTGGGCACCGTCCCCTATCTGGACATCGGGCTCTCCCAGCCTTTTCGGGATGGGGCGGGCAATCCGGTGGTGTATGGCGTCTATCGAAATCCCGATGTGGATGCCGACCTCACGGTTATCAGTGATCGAATGTCCCCTTGGTTGCTCTCTGCGACCAGAGATTCCGAACCCAATACCAGCGGTGAAATTGCCGATCATGTAGGCTACGAAAACCGGATGGATTTTTGCCGGGGGCTTTTCAATGCCATGCGGGCCAAATCCAGCGGCAGCTATACCCACGACCCCAGCGACTATATTCACATCAAGCGGGATACCTCCTACCTCAACCAGGCCTATGTTTTGGCCAGCGGCGGCATGATGGATGCCGATGGGGATGGGTCTCACTTTGATGGCGAAAATGCCAACACCCCCGCCCTTCAGTTTGAAACCCCGGATCGACGTAAAAGCGATACCAGTACCGATGGGAACGGCCAGATTGTGGGGGGCTACGACGATATCGTCCGGGTGATGCCCTTCGGGGTGTTGGCCTATAAGCAGGGGTGCTACGAAGCCAATATGGCCATGAAGGCCCTGGCCATGTCCACCGTTGCGGCGGACGACAAATATATCGCTTCGGTCAACTCCTATTACAATGCCGTCCATGGGGTGAATGTCGCCACCTATGACCGGGATACGGCCATTTATGGCACGGTCATGACCGCAATCGATGTGGCGGTGATTGTTTTTGACGCTTCGTTGACCATCGCCGGCATGGTGAAAGGCAGCACCGTGGTGGCGGCTGATCTACCCGGCTTGGCCATGGCCGCCTATAACGCCGGTATGGCCATATATGGTGCAGCCGATGGGCTGAAAGGGGCGATTGATGGCTTGTCTGATGCTGAGGAAGGGCTGGAAGGAGCCATCGAGACGGAAGATGAAGCCTGGGGAAGCCTGGAGGGTATTTGGGAGGAAGCGGCACAAATGGATAAAGATCAGGGGATCAAGCGATGAGGCGCCCACCCAATATCCGAATCTTCGGTTTCAGTTTGATCGAGATGAGTGTGGCCATGGTGGTGTTGGGTATTTTGGTGGGGGCGGGGCTCTCGGTGGCGCCGCAACTCCTGAAAGAGGGAGAGCAGGCGGGCCATCCTACGGCGGTCCCCAGTGACCAACTGCTGGATATGGCCGAAGGGGGGCTTCTGGCCTTTTTAGCCACCCACAATCGCCTGCCCTGTCCGGACAGCAGCAATGAAGATGGCCTGGAGGATTGCGGCGACAATCTGTCAGTGGGGGAATATCCCTGGCGCAGTTTGGGTTTTTCCGCGCCCCTGGCAGACTCCAGCGAAACCCCGGTGCGCTATGGGGTCTATCGCTACAGCCACTCCAGCACCCTGGAGGATGCCGACCTGGCCGACGCCACCGAAAAAAACCGCTTCATTCCCTCGATTCCCGGCTACACCGCCAGTGAATTCAATCTATTGGATTTTTGTACCGCTCTGCGCAACGCCATCAAACGCCCTGAAGACAGCTCGATGATCCATACCGTGGATGAAGATGGCATCATCGTCAATCCCGCCTTCATATTGGTGAGTGGTCATAGCTTTGATGCCGAAGGGGATGCGGTAAACGGCTCTTTTGATGGTCGCAATGAAGCCGGTGTGGACTTTGAGCAGCCCAGTAAGGATAGAAGCCGCACCTATGATGATGTGGTGCGCTCTGTGGGGCTGTTTGATCTTTCCAGTCGTCTCTCCTGTGGCCTGATGATGGCCTCGGCCAACTCCCTGGCCATGCTTGCCACGGCGGATGAGTTTCGGGTGGAGCAGGCCAAATATGCCACCAGCAACGGCGAGTGGAATGTGGAGATGACCGGTTGGGATATTGCCGATGCAGCTCTTGGTACCATCGGCAATGCGGCGGATATCTGTGTGGCAGGGGCACAATTGGTGTGTGACATTCCGGCCTCTCCGTGTGGCTCAACCAGTGCGATTGCCATGGATGTGGTGGGGCTTGGGGGAGCTGTTTTGCAGCAGATTTTGGGCTTCGTCAACTTGGCGGAGAGAACAGCTGCCCTGATCATAGCCAAAGAGCACCAGGCAACCGCCGAAGAGCTGGAGGAGGCTGCCCAGGCGAGTGCGGAAATATCCAAGGCGCGGGCGATCAAGGCCGATGAAAATGCCCACTTTGGCACGGAGACTACGCCATGAAGAGGCTCCTGCGATCATTCCTGAAAAGATCCGGCTCCAGCTGTGGGAGGCCGGACAGCATGGAGGGGTTCGGCCTGCTGGGGGCTATGGGGGCTTTGCTGGTCCTGGGTGGGGCTATTGCGGTATCCATCAACATGATGCCCGGTCAGCAGGAGCGGGAGTCGGTGGAGTTTACCCAAAAGCTACTGCCGCGAATCAGCGACATGCTGACCGATTTTGCCGCGACCCATAGTCGCCTGCCCTGTCCGGATTTGAACGACAACGGCTATGAAGGGGATGCCAGCGGCAACTGCACAGCCGGTCAACAGGTGGGAACCGTGCCCTGGCGCACCCTGCGTCTGGCTGATCCAACCCTGGATGGGATGGGTGTGGCTGTGCGTTATGGGGTTTTCCGTGACAGTGACAAGGCGGACCTCACCGTAGCTGACAACTATTTTACCCCGGAATTTCCCACGGTGGATGGGGCGGCAGCACAATACAGCTTTGAACCGTTTGCCTCCATCAGCTCCGATATTCATACCAACTCCACTCTTTCGACCTTTGGCACTGTTGTCGATGAAATCAAATCAGCCATTCCAGGCGGTGATATCATTTTGCCGGGCAACCTGGCGGAATCGTTTTCCCTCCATGGCCTTTTGAACAAGCAGGATGGTCTGGTCGATAAGTTGGACAGCACCTCGGAGGCGATCAATCTCTACGATCTGTGCGTCAACCTGGATGCGGCTGCCGAAGCGGACTCCGATTCAGCGCTTTCCCATTTGGATCCCACAGCTGCGGCGGAAGCCTACCAGGAAGCCTATGACGCTGAGTATGCCAGAGCCACTGAGGAATCAACCTACTCCACCGCCGTTATCACCCAAATGGCCAAAGAGAAGGGAGAAGAGGCTGCCAAACTGGTTGAGGAGCAAAATCCGGCTTACATCCTGGTGAGTGGCAACCGTTTGGATGCGGATCAGAATGGGGCAGATGGGGCTTTTGATGGCTACAACGAAGGGACGGATGCGCGTTTTGACAACCCCTTGCGGGGGCGCAGTGGCACCTATGACGATGTGATGATGGCGATGTCCCTGGATAAATTGCAGGTCAATCTGGGCTGTTCGGCTTTTATCACCGCCATCGATGGCATGACCACCCTCACCCAGGATTGGCTGTCGGAGTCGGCTGGGGCCCAGGCCAATGACATGCAGGCGACCATCTCTTTGGTGATGGGCTATTGGGATGTGTTGAATGCCGGTTTTGACCTGGCGGGTATCGGTACCTGTGCCGCTTCCCAGGTGACCACCGTGGGGATCTGCTCGCCCAACTTTCCGGCGGGAACGGCTGGTGCGGTTGCTTGTGGCGTTGCGGCGGGCGCTTGTATCGCCTGTGGGGCGGTAGCAGTTACCAATTTGGTTGCTTCGACCCTCTCCCAGGTGACGGCTTATCGCAATAAGGTCGCCTCCAGCGAAACCGTCGATGGCTCTGTGGCGATGCTGGCAGAGGTGATGAATGCGGCTTGGGGCATGGATGAGTATGGGGCGCTCTATCCTTACGCTGTTGAGCCCATCACCGACTATGGCGGATTGGTGTTGGCTGAAATCGATCAGGATGCCGTGGATGCCGCTGAAGCTGAGGCCAACGCTTCCCTGGAAGAGATGGAGTCGGAAAACGACGACAATCTGGCCGCTGAGATGGCCGATGTTTTGGTCAAAATTGCCGAATCCCGCGCCGAAGCAGTGGAAAATAAAACCTTCCTTGAGGATCTGGAAACCACCCTCACCGATGGTTTGACTGCCCGGGGGATAGCGGTCGAAGATCTGACCACGGAAGTGCTTCCCCTGGGGGCGGTCTACAATAATGAGGATCCCCCGGTGTTGGTCACCGCTGGCTTGAGCCTGTCCGCCGCTGAAACCACCCAACTCGCCATGGCTTTGGATCTGGATGAGGAGATGCGGGACGAGGCCCTTTCCCCCTCTCTGCGGGATCGGATCAGCTATGAATTGGGGGATGAAACGGTCATCGTGGGGGACGCCTCCCTGGCCAGCAGTTATACCTATATCGATGAAGCGCCCAGAGGCCCCTACGATGGCCAGCTGGCACCGGATCCGGATACGGAAGAGGCTGAAAACGCCCGGAATGCCCTGAACTATATTCGGGATGAGATTATCGATGGCCTCATGCCGACAGTGGACCCGGACCTTCAGGCAGATATGGATGCTGCCAGCAACAGTCTGGCCGAAGCGGAAGCGGAAGGGGCGTCGGTTTCCACGGAGGGGCTGGATGCCGAAACTCTGGCTGAAATTGAGGCCAACCAAGCCATGGTTGAGGAGGCCAAGGCTGCCCAGGAGGAAGAGAAAGAGCTGACCCGGGATGAAACCAGACAGCTTCAGGAGCTGGTGGCATTTGAGGATTTGGTGGAAGAGATGAACCTGGCGGAATTGATGGCTGAAATTGAGGAAGGCATCACCTCCCAGGATAGTCTGATTTTCGATCTGGATTGTATCGTCAGCAGCATTCAGGGCCCTGATGATCCCGATTGTCCGGATCTTTTGTAGACATCATGTGTTGACCTGGTTCTGTCAGGTTAAGCAAAAAGCGGCCGAACCGATCTCCAAAGCCCAATGCGCAGGCTTGGTTTTCTTCAGTTTTCGGACGTAACTCCGGTGACCTCCTTCCACTCTTTCCTGGGTTTCTGACGGGTAGACACGGAAATTTGTAAAATCCCGTTTTATAACGGGATGTTGTGCAGGTTATCCCCAC
>JADFZT010000073.1 GCA_015232395.1 Magnetococcales bacterium
TGAATATGGAAAGACAAGATCAAAAGATAAACCGTGGGCGCTGCCCACACCCGGCAGGGTAATAATTACCCTGCACCCGTGGAAATATAGTCTAGATCAAAATCTGGATAGATGCGCCATTTTGGCTTTGAATTCCTCCATCAGGGCTCTTGCCATAACCCAGCATTAAACTCTCCGACCTGAAAGCCACCCATGTCCAACACCATTTCCAACTCTGCCTGGGACCATTTTTATACCCAGACCCAGACCATTATCGACCGTGACCTGACCCCCATGGAGAGGAATCAATTTGTCGAATTGATGTCCCACTTATTACAGTGGCGCAAAGCCTATAACCTCATCGGCCCCACCCCCCCAGAAGAAATTTTGGATAGGCATTTTTTGGATTCCATCCTGGTTCATCCCCACATAAAAGTGGCCGTCAAGGTGGCCGATCTCGGTTCAGGTGGGGGGTTTCCCGGGCTGGTTTTGGGGATATTGGCACCCGATAATCAAACCATCTCCCTCATAGAACCCTCCAAAAAAAAGGTCCGATTTTTAAATTTCATCACAACTGAACTAGACCTGGGTAAGCGGATCAGAGTATTCAATAAGAGGGGGGAGGAATTACCAGCGGTGGAATTGGGTTCTTTCGATATCGTGGTTTCACGGGCACTGGGAAATCTGGAAATGTGCACCCAAATATCCCGCAAATTGCTCAAACCCACTGGATTCTACCTCACCATGAAAGGCCCAAATTTCCAACAAGAGATTGATCAGTTTGAACAATCTCCCCAAAAAGCAGGGTATGGCACCCCTGAAATTTGCTCAAACCGTCGTTCCGCCCCATCCAGAACCGTTTTGATTCGCGTACCGAGGGTTTCACGTGAAACCAGTTCAGCCCCGGAAACGTGATTGTTGATAATGGGACGCATTTAGATAAGTGACAAGGATCTGCCGATGGCCCGCATCATCGCTGTGGTCAATCAAAAGGGAGGGGTGGGCAAGACCACCACCGCTGTCAACCTCGCTGCCACTTTTGCCGCAGCTGAAAAAAAGGTGTTGCTGGTGGATTTCGATCCCCAAGGCAACGCCTCTACCGGTTTTGGGGTACCCAAGGGTGAAGATGTTCCCAATGTCTATGACGTGATGTTGGGGCGTCATGAGCTACCCGAAACCATCCAACCGATACTGCCTCCCTTCCTGGGGGTTATTCCCTCCAATTCCAACCTGTCCGGCGCTGAAATAGAGCTTGTAACGGAACCCGCCAGGGAGTTTTGGTTGCGGGGAAATGTTCGGGAATTGTTGAGTGGCTACGAGGTGGTTCTCCTCGATTGCCCCCCTTCCCTTGGACTTCTGACAGTCAATGCCCTGGTGGCGGCCGATTCTGTTTTGGTGCCTATCCAGTGTGAATTTTATGCCATGGAGGGGTTGAGCCAACTGCTGCGCACCATCGAAATTACCCGGGAAAAACTCAATCCCGGGCTGGCGCTGGAAGGCATTCTCCTCACCATGTTTGATGAAAATTTACCCTTGAATGTCCAAGTGGCTGGGGAGGTGCGCAACCATTTTGGCGCCAAGGTTTATCAAACGGTCATACCCCGCTGTCCCAGGGTGAGTGAGGCGCCCGGGTTTGGCAAACCGGCGATTTGGTATGACATCGGGTCTCCGGGGGCACAGGCTTTTTTACAGCTGGGTTTGGAAATGATCGGTCCCAGAGGTTGACGGGCCGGGAAGGGGAGGGGAGATGAAAGGCGGCAAAGTTCGACTAGGACGTGGTTTGGGTTCACTGTTGGGGGAGGAAGCAGTCCGGGAGGTGGAGCGCCATCGGGTGCGGCAGCTGCTCCTGGATCAGATTGAGCCCAATCCCCGGCAACCCCGGGAACATATCGATGAGACGGCCCTGGCGGAACTGGCCAACTCCATTAAAAGCCAAGGCGTATTGCAGCCGGTTTTGGTGCGGGAACGCCGGGGTGGCGCCCAGGGAGAAGCGTTCGAGCTGGTAGCGGGGGAGCGGCGTTGGCGGGCGGCACGCAAGGCCGGTTTGGACCGGGTTCCGGCTATCGTTCATGACTGGGATGACGCCCAGGCGCTGGAGGTAGCCATCCTGGAAAATGTCCAGCGGGAGGACCTCAACGCCGTTGAAACCGCCCGGGGCTACCAACGCCTGATAGACGAATTTTCTCACAGCCACAAGGCCATTGCCAAACGGGTGGGGAAAAGCCGGATGACGGTGACCAATCAACTGCGGCTTTTAAAGCTTCCCGGAGCAATTCTTGCCATGGTGGAAAAGGGGGAGTTGACCCCGGGACATGCGCGGGCTTTGCTGGGCTTGGAGGACTCCCCTGAACTAGCCATATCCACCGCCAGGAGGGTGGCTGAAGAGGGATTGTCGGTACGGGAGACCGAGCGGCTGGTTCGGGAGCGGGAAAATGCGAACGAAAAGCCTGAAACAAAGCCCACCGCCCAAGCCAAGGGGGCGGTGCGGGATCCATCCATCGTTGACCTGGAAAAGCAGCTCGCTGAGGTGTTGGAAACCCGGGTAGTGATCACCAACCGCCGTGGGCGGGGCCGTATCACTCTGGAATATGAAACCCTGGATGCTTTGGAAAATCTCGCCACACGCCTTCTGGCAGCCCCTATCATCCCCCCGGATGAGGATTAAACGGACCAATCCAGTTCCATCCGGTTTTCAATTTGGAGTGTGTACAGGAACTCACGCCAGCTGGAGTTGACCACCGCCTGCAATCGTTGGAAACTCTGGGATCAACCCAGGCGATAAAAAGGGTTACGCACATTTCCCAACGCCCAACCCCTCCTCAAGCAGGTGATAAACAGCCTTCGAACACCTGGCTTTAAACCCCCAACGAGTTGGCTGATAATCGGTAGAGAGTGAGCTGACAGATGGCAGGGGAGGGGGGAAGGAAGGCGGAGAAGATGAGAAATGGATAGCCGAAATGGCTTCTCTCTTCCCCACTGGCCCCCCGTCATCTGACAGCGGAGTGTAGATAAAACGAGAAGCCAGCTGGGGCCTGTCTGTTTTAGCGGGAGAGACTATTCCACCGTAGCCACATGAACTGAGTCCAGATCAGCGGTATCCTCAAAGTGGCCGCGATAGGTGGATTCACTTCCTTCCAGATCGATACACCCTTCGATGGCACCGATGAGCTGCTCTCTGGAAAAGGGTTTTTCCAAGGCTCTGTCCGCACCAATCAAACCAGCTGATTTGAGAGAAAAGCTCGGATTGAGATGGAGAGAACCCCCTGAAATGGCGATGATGTGGGGCTGGTCGGTTTTTTGGGTACGGATGGCACGTATGGTCTCCAGACCATCCATCCGAGGCATGATGATGTCAGTGATCACCACATCTGCCGGATGGTTGCGAAAGGTGGCCATACCTTCCAACCCGTCCTCTGCCACCTCCACGGCATATCCGGCTCGTTCGAGCAAATTTTTAAGTCCTTCACGACAATCTGGATCGTCGTCAATAATGAGAATCTTTTTCATCTATATCCACATTTCAGGGTGAGTAACAGCCCCTGTTCCAGGTGACTGTTACAGGGGTCGGGCTCTACTTCCTTAGCGTCGGATCCCAACCCTTCTTTAAGAGAGACCTATGCTGAAAAGCCCTCAATGAGCAGTCATTTCCGAGACTCTCTGGTAGATCACACAGAAATAGGACACCACGTTTTGGGTTCAGGTTCCATAAGAATCTGATTTGTATTTGAATATTTTTTTTGGCGTCGGGAGGGGTTGTTGTTTGCCAGAAAAACAACGCAAAAATACTGCACAAACAATTCCGAAGTCATCCAGACGGCAACTTATGAATATTGCAGCAAAAAAAATTATCCGAACAAATTCAAGCGATGGGTGATCAACAGCGGTGCCTTCTTTACCGCCAAAAGATATCAGAGGGACTTTGGGTAAAATTTTTTTTCATTACGCCGGTTACGTGTATTTGTATTGTCACAACAAAGTCACAAACCAATCGTTTTGAAATGATGCTGAAGGCCCATCCCGCTTAAAGTGAAGCGTGGTTTGATTGGGGGTTGACCAGCCTGTTACGGGCCTGCCTCTGGGGCAACATTGGGTGGCTCGACGGGAGGGCGGCTTGATTGGGAGTGTTCCAGATTGGGCGTAAATCCCAGGCCACTAACTGGTATTTACGCCAGCGGTGGAACCATGGCAGCAAATTCAGTTATTCTTCGGGGTTAAATTTTCTTCAGATTATCCAGAAAAACAGGAGAACACTCGATGGGCCAGGCGCAAAAAAAACAGCTCATGATCAATCTGGGCATCGCCGGTCTAACCTACCTCGTCATCATGGGGGGCTACGTGCTGGTTGCGGGGGGGAGCTGGATCAGCCTGATCGTGGGGCTTCTGGCGGTACTGGCCGGTACAGGACTTACCACCTTCATGAATACCCAAAAATCAGGTGGAGGAGGTGGCGGTGGAGAGCTGGATGCGTTGGCTGCTCTGGCCGACGGCTATCTCACGGCCAGAGTCTCCTTGCCCGAAGGGGGAGGGGGGAACCGCCTGGGTCAGGAGATCAACCGCCTGGCTGAATCCCTGGAGAGCCTTATGCGGCGGATCGGGCTGAATGCGGGGAGTGTCACCGCCTGTGCCTCGGAGCTGGTCAAAATCCGCGACCTGGTGACCATTGACGCCCACGCTACCCGGCTGATCGTGGAAACGGTTTCCGAAGAGAATGGCAAGCTGGATCAGGAAATCAAGGCGGTCAAGGAGTCGATTCAACAAGTGGCTGGCCACATCGATTCCATCTCCGGCTCTGCCACTCAGGTTTCTGCTGATGTCAACACCATCGCCGCCGGCGCCGAAGAGGCGAGTGCCAACATCACGACCATGGCCTCCGCCGCTGAAGAAATCACTGCCAACATCAGTGGTGTGACCAGCTCTCTGGAGCGCGTGGATCAATCGGTCACCACGGTGGCATCCTCCATTCAGGAGCTCAAAACCGCCCTGGAAGAGGTGCGCGGTCGGTGCCAGGCGGCGAGCAAGGAGTCCAATCAGGCCAACCTCCACGCTCAGGGCACCCGGGAGGTGATGGAAAAACTATCCGCCTCAGCCGGTGAGATTGGCAATGTGGTGGAGCTGATCAACAATATCGCCGACCAGACCAACATGCTCGCCTTGAACGCCTCCATTGAGGCTGCCGGGGCCGGGGAGGCGGGTAAGGGATTTGCGGTGGTGGCCAACGAAGTAAAGGATCTGGCCCGTCAGACCGCCGACGCCACCAAGATGATCCATCAAAAGGCTGAAGAGATTGAACTCAACACCAAAGAAGTGGCCAACGCCAACACCGAGGTGGTCAGCGGCATTGAGCGGATCAACCAGGCCAACCTGGAAATCACCCACTCGGTGGATGAGCAAAACCGCACCATTCAGAACATTGCCGGATCCATGCAGGAAGTTTCCGACGCCTCCCGGGAGGTGACCGGCAACGCCCATGAACTCAACATGGCCGCACAGGATGTCGCGCGATCTGCAGCAGAAGCGGCTTTGGGAACCGGCGAGATCGCCAAATCGGTCTCCGGGGTTGCGGCCATGGCTGAAAGTGTCGCCACCGAAAGCGAAGAGGCTCTCTCCTTCAGCGCCACCATTCTGGCTTCCGCCGAGCAGACCGAAATTTCCTCCTCAGCAGTACAGGAAAAAATGCAGGAGGCCTCTCTCGTCGCCACCCTCATGAGCGGCTCCGCTGCCCATTTCCGCCGCTTGGGCACCGTCTTGCAAAACATGACCAGCGCCCTCTACGCCAGCCAGTCCGAATTGCGGGTCTCCCAACCCCCCTTCAGCATACGTGACACCAAAAATTTCTATCTCCACTGGCAGGGGCTCCTGGAGCAGGCTCTCCATGGTCGAGACAAAATCCCCCCCGAACAGATGCCCGACCCTGAAAAATCCCCACTGGGCATCTGGTGCAACGGCTTCGGCAAAAAACGCTTTGGCAACCGGGCTGACTTCAATCAACTGATCGAAACCCACAAAGCCCTCCACAGCACGGCCAGAGCCATTTTGCAGCAGGTAATGGAGTCTGGCCCTTCTGAAACCTCCAGAGACGATGTGACGCGCTATGAGAAGCTTAGAACCCAACTGTTCAATCTTCTGAATGATCTCTACCTGGAACAGGTCGAAGGCGCTGGCGGTAAACTCTTCATGCCCTGGGACGACTCCCTGCTCACCGGCATCACCGTGGTGGATACGGACCATAAAAAACTGGTCGTGATGGTCAATGAACTCCACGAGGCGATGCTGGCGGGGGATGCCAAGGAGGTGGTGAGCGATATTTTGACCCGACTTGCCACCTATACCGTCGAGCATTTTGGCCGGGAAGAGGAGATGTTCAAACGCTTCGGCTATCCGGAAACCGAAAGTCACCTTAAAGAGCATCAGGCCCTGGTGTCAGAGGTGCAAAGGCTTATTCAACGGTTTGAGGATGGGGATTTTGCCGTGCCCATCGATCTTCTCACCACGGCCCGCAAATGGCTGATACAGCACATTCTGGGAACGGATATGAATTTTGGCCCCTTCCTGAGATCCAAGGGAATCAACTGATCCCAACGGCTGGAAGAGAGTAGGATAGAGAGGGAGAGCGGATCCTTGGAACGGCTGGTCTAAACTCTTTCCCAAAGCTGCGACAGTCGTTCCAGATTAAAAAAGCACATCAGATTTGATGGCTGCGGTTTGTGCTACTCACCGCATCATCTGACGTGCCCCCCCGGAAATGGCTATTAGGGCAACACGCCTGTGCCCTTCTGAATCTAAATTGGAACAATCCTACCAGGCCATGCCACTCAGAAGAAGTGGCCCAACAGGCGCAAAGCGATCATGATGATGCCTGTCAAAATAATCGTCAAAGCCATCCACCAGGCAAACCGGGCCAGGGCGTGTAGATACTGCGTTTTCCCGGTCAAAAGGTGAAGGATGAGTCCAACCATCCCCACCAGCAGGCCCACGGCCAGAAACACGCGCAGGGCGATCATACGGGACCGGCCCTGTAGGCGTTGGATTTAGCGGCTGTCCTGTCAGAACAATGGGTCATCGTTGCCTTTCCATATGTGCATCCCACCCCCCAATACAGGATCGACACCACCCGCCGGATCTTCCAGCTGAGGGGGAGGAGAGCATTCAGCTCCTGTACAGGTCAGGCTTGAATGCCCTGGGCACGCTTGGCCCCTTCGACGGTATTTTTGACCAACATGGCGATGGTCATGGGGCCCACCCCCCCCGGAACCGGAGTGATGGCCGAAGCCCTGGAGCGGGCACCCTCAAAATCCACATCCCCACACAGGGAACCATCTGATGGCCGACGATTCATACCGACATCGATCACCACCGCGCCCTCTTTGATCCACTCCCCCCGAATCATTTCCGCCCGGCCCACCGCAGCCACCACGATATCCCCACGCCCCACCTCCAAAGGCAGATCCCGGGTGCGGGAGTGGCAGATGGTGACCGTGGCATTTGCTGCCAGGAGCATCAGGGAGACCGGCTTGCCGACAATATTGGAGCGCCCCACCACCACCGCATGTTTGCCGGAAGGGTCCACACCCGCTACCTGCAAAAGCGCCATGATGCCCCAAGGGGTGCAAGGCATGAAACCGGGGCTGCCGGTGGCGAGCAAGCCGACGTTAAAGGGGTGAAAACCGTCGGCGTCCTTTTCTGGTGAGATTGCCTCAATGATGCGTTTTTCCCGAATCTGGTCGGGGAGGGGGAGCTGCACCAAAATACCGTGCACCATGGGATCGTTGTTGAGTTTGGCAATCAGAGCCAGGAGATCCCGCTCCGTGGTGTCTTCGGGGAGATCGTGGGAAAAAGAGGCGACACCCGCTTCGGCACAGGCGCGATTTTTGTTGCGTACATAGATTTTCGAAGCGGGATCCTCCCCCACCAACACCACGGCCAGCCCCGGGGTAACACCGTGCTCTGCCTTGAGCCATTCCACTTCCGCCTTGAGCCCTTCCCGGATCTCCCGGGCGGTGGCCTTGCCGTCGATGATGCGTGCCATATTTTCCTCAACTGGATCGATAAATGGATGAGTGTGGACCACTGGATCGGTTTGGCAGTCCATTTCCCTGGGACGCCCAACCAAGCTGTCTGAGAGTCCATTACACGAAGGTGTGATGAATTGGATCCCAGGCTGTTCTCCTCCCATCCGATCCTGATACAAGCGGCCAGGGATGGCAAGGCAAAGGTGTAGAATAATGGACTGGAGCTGCTGCTTCGAAGGATTTTTTTTTGATGGCCCCAGCGAGAGGTTCTCAGACAAAAAGGCTCAAAGGGAGAAAAGATAGAGGAGGGGGCTTGATTCAAACAAGAAAGAACCCTGGAAAAAAGTAGGGGGCTCTTATGGTCGTTCCAAACCAAAACAGCACAGCTCTATTGATCGATGCGGTTCGCGCAGCTCACCACATCCTACGGAAAGTAGGGGGTTTTTAAGGCCGTTCCAAATGGCTCTCTTGATCAGTGCGGTTATTCACGGCTCACCACACACAATCCACAGGGAGTCCCCTGGAAGAGACAGAGGGTCTCTTATTCCAGCTCGTAGGGATCCTTGGGAGGGGGAGGGCGGCGGTCAGTTCGTTTGGCGGCTTCAGCTTCAAATTCGGCCTGGGCTCCTGCTGGCGTGCGCAGGGAGCGGGCAGTATCGATCACCGATCCCCCCAATACCCCAGCACTTCCCACCACCATATCGACACCCCCACGGGCCACTTGCCCCACACCGGTAAAAATGGCCGAGGCCCCATTGGAAAGGCGCTGCACCATCAGGGGAGTGATCGGGGGAGGAGGATAGCTCTCTCCATCCAGGCTGACCCCTGACAGGCCGCTTTCACTCTCCCCGGCAGTTTTTTTGTCCGAGGTTCCCGCACCACCTCGCAGGGCTGATGCAGCCCCCACCACGCCACCCACCATATCCCCCAAAACATTGACGATGCCGGTGGTCAAACCCTCCACCGGTATTTCGTGATAGCTCCCCGGAGGCAACAGGGCCAGCTGGGGAAAAGTGGGCGATTTTTCGAAAGACCCTTCCGCTTCGCTGTCGTCATAAGCACCCTCGAAGGAGACCACCAGGTCCGCCTCTCCAGCAAAGCCGTCCCCCTCTGAAACCATCACAGGGATCGGTTGGTCGGTCGTCGGGGCTCTCTCCGGTTGAATCTCCGGTTGGCCTGATACCTCCTCTTGGGGCAAAAATTCTGTTTCGCTGACCATCCCCGGATGAGCCGATGGCTTGGATTCAACCGTTGGTTCGGCGTCACTCAGAGGTTCGGCCTGGGTCTCCCGACGCCGGGATTTGGCCCCCTCTACAAACCGGGTAAAAATGGAAGTCAGAGTGGGGGAGGGGGTGTTGTCCACTTCAACAGGGGGAGATTCAACCGATTGGGACTGACGGAGTTCAGCGCGACGGGCCTGCAGATGCTCCACTCCATTGATCAACACCTGCTCTTCAGAAGAATTGGCAGCGGCTTCGGGAGCTGGGGTCTGGGTGGGACGTTCCATATCAGACATGGCCGAAAAGTCAGACTCGTTGAGGATGGCAAAACCTTCCGATTCATTCAGGGAATACACTTCATCCCCTGAATCGGAGGGCGCTTGGGAAGGTTCATTTGGGCCGCCGATGGCGTCCAAAAAGTTTTTCCAGGAAACCCGCTTTCCAGATCCACTCTCTTCAACCGTCATGAGATTCCCCGATTGGATGTTGTCCGGGGAGAGAGGGTCAAGGCTCCCGGGACGGGATTGTTTTTGCTGGCGGTAGGCGATATAAGCCCGGGAGGCGCTGGGAGAGGGGCCGATGGTGGACCCGGCTCCGATGACGCTGGAATCAACTGAAGTACAGGGATAGTCCCCTCCCTGGAGGCAAGGCAGGCCTATCTCCCGGGCGGGGCAAGCATTTATCCCGACAGCATGACACGCCTTACCCAGACTGCACGGGCTGTGTTTTTCAGAACCCAGAGACACTCGGGCCTCATTTTAGGAATCAACAACGGCCGATCCCCTCTTGACCAGTGGTGCTGTTTCCAGCGTGGCGGCAAGGGAATCAAGGACGACAAGGGTCTTACATTTTTTCAGCAAGCAGGGAGATTACAGGCAGCCGCCAAGCCCGGGTGAGGGCCACCGACACCAACCCGGCCAGAGAAAAAACGGCGATCATCAGCACTGAAAAGCTGAAAAAGAACGGACCGATCACCGGCACGTGTAGAGCGAGAATGGCGATCACCCCCCAAATCCAGAGCACCAATCCCTGGCGGGCGTGAAAAAAGACAAATTCATCATCCTGATTGACCATCAAAGGCACCAGACAGAGGATGCCCATATAGCTGAACAGGGCCATGAGTCGGGATCTGGCGGTTTTTCTTTTTTGTAGGGTAGCCGTCATGGCAATCGTCCGCTCTTATTTTGGTTCTGTGGATTTTTGCGGCATCCAAGCCCTTGGTGAGGCTTCAGGAGGCCCCAAGATCAATCAGCGCTGGGATTGTTTTTCATATAGTTGTAGATACCGACTCCAAGAGCGGTGGTAGCCCCCACCAGCAGGATCGGGCCCCACGCCCCGAGCCCCAGCCCCAGACCCAGGCTCCAACCGGTCCCGGACCAGATGGTGCCGCTTCCGGCTGCGCTCTTGGTCGCTACGGCGGTTGCGGTGGTAGCAGCTCCCCCTTGGGTAGCAGCGCCAGCCGCACCCTTGGCAACGGCTGCGGTTTGGGTTTTGGCAGCGGCCGCAGCCCCCTGGGTGGTGACGGTGGCTTCTCCGCCGGTGAGCAGCACTTGGGAGGTGGTTCCCGGCTTGAGGGTGCCGGTCAGCTGAATGGCGCCGATGGTGGTTTTGCCTTTACCCGCTCCGCCGATCACCTTGCCCGCCCCTTCGATCTCCACCAGGGTGGGAGGGAGAGCGGCAGTCTTGGCAACGCCAGCTCCCTTGACGGCAGCGACCTGGCCATTTCCGGCGGCTGCCTGAACAGCACCCACTTGGGCAGCAGCTCCGGTTTTTGCGCCAGCAGCACCGGCTCCGGCTTTGCCAGCAGCGCCCGCTTTGGCGATGCCTTCCACCTCAGCGGTTTTCAGGAAGATGGTGTGCCCGGTCGCCGCAGCCCCCCCGGTCGCCGCAGCCCCTTTGCCCGCAGCAGCTGCCGCTCCCTTGCCTTTGGCTACCTCGGCCAGGGGAATCAGGGTGATACCTTTACCCGTACCGACTCCTTTCACTACAAAGGATTTTCCGGTTAGTGGCGTCAAGTCTTTCACGCCCAGGAGTTCTTTGGTAATGGGTGTCACTGGCACGATATTTATCCTCTCCAAAAAGACCACAAGCCCCGAGGATGGTTCCCCTCAACCCAAGGTCCGGCCAAAAAATTTATGATTAAGTTGTCGTTTATAGACCATCATCATTCAAAAAATCAATATGAAACGGCATCAAATCATTTTTTTTTTTTTTTGGCAACTGACTGATAATGAAATTAAAATCAACAAATCATGACAGATAAGGAGCGAGATTGACCAGCACGCTTCAAAGCCATGATTCATGACCAATCGGTACCGGGATTAAATGGCCTGCATCCCTAAGCAATCAGATTATCAGGGGATGTTTTTTTGGGAAGGGAACCGACATGATTCTCTTTGGGGCCTTCAGCCATGATCCCTTCCTCTTTGCTCCAGGTAAGCGACCTTTGGCCTCCTATTTGCCTCCATCTTTAACAATAACGATATTGCTTTTTTCAACCCACACCTGCTACGCTTTGCAATCAAGGCGAGCCGGATGGCGTGACCTTATCAGAAAGAGCATGGTTCAACGAAGCCTGGGGCACTTCCCAGACCTTCCAAGAACCCGGCTGGAATCAGCACCTGTTTTGTTAAAGAGATCCCATGTTTTGTTTGAGTGACATCTCTCTTCTCTCCCTCCCCGGGACCCCCCTCCTGGTGCTGCGACTGCCGCGCTAAGCGGCCCCTATTCCTGTTTTCACCTCATCCCTGATCCACCTGATTGTTTTCTCCGCTCCCACTGAAACCGTGCTGTTTTTGCGACGGATTTGGCTGGGAAGTCCGGATCTGTTTTGACTTTTTTTCGATAAAAGGGAGGATGCCATGTGGTTTTTTCCACCCCCCCATCTCCATCACGCAGCTATCTCGACTCCCCCTGAAAAGGGCGTCTCTCCGAGGACAACCGATCCGTGGGCTTCTTTTCCCATGACCGAAAAGGGGGTCCAGGGCATCTCCCCCATGGCCGAAACCAAAACCCCTGGCATCCCCCAGCCCAAGAGCTCCCAACCGGTCACCTCCCAACCCGCCACCCCCCATCTCCCCCTCTTTCCATCCCTCCTCTCAGCGCTCCTTCTACAGCTGGCGCTCCTGCCGTAAGGCAGACCTCTTTCAGCGAAAAAATCGACGTCAAAACGGAGCGAATCCGTCGTTGAACCCGAACGCCGCACCAGGTGACCGGATCTCCCATCACGAGCCAAACCTCGCCAAACTGGTCGGACAGGTGACTTCACGCCTCTCCAGGAGCCGGTTGTTGGCCTCTTTGGGTTGGGCCGATGGGTGGATTGTTTTGAGCCGAAACAACCGTCAGGAGCCATCGTCATGCAAAAAAACAAGACGTTTCAAAAATATAAGCCCTTCCCCATCCTGGATCTTCCAGATCGCCAATGGCCCTCACGCCAGATCGAACAGCACCCCATCTGGTGCAGCGTCGATCTGCGGGATGGTAATCAGGCCCTGGTCCAACCCATGCATCCCGCCAAAAAAATGCAACTTTTCGAGCGATTGGTGGCCATGGGCTTCCAGGAAATCGAGGTGGGGTTTCCAGCAGCCAGCCAGGATGAATTTCAATTTTTGCGTCGCCTGATCGAAGAACAACGCATCCCGGACAACGTCACCATTCAGGTGCTGGTCCAGGCCCGGGAGCCCCTCATCAAACGCACCTTCCAAGCGTTGCAAGGAGCCGAGCGCGCCATCATCCACCTCTATAACTCCACCTCCACCCTGCAACGGCGGGTGGTGTTTGGTAAAAACCGCCAGGAGATCATCCAGATCGCACGCCATGGGGTGGATTGGATCGAACAATATCGTGCCATCGCCCCAGGGTGCCAAATCCGGCTGCAATATTCCCCGGAAAGCTTTACCGGCACCGAAATCGACTTTGCCGAGGCGATTTCCCGGGAGGTGCTGACCCGTTGGCAAAAGGTGACAAAAGATCCCATGATTCTCAACCTGCCCGCCACGGTGGAGATGACCACCCCCAACCGTTATGCCGACCGCATCGAATGGTTTCAGCGGCGTTTTGGGGAGTCGGTGATTTTGAGCGTGCATACTCATAATGATCGGGGGTCAGCGGTGGCGGCGACGGAACTGGCGTTGTTGGCGGGGGCGGATCGGGTGGAGGGAACCCTGTTTGGCAATGGTGAGCGCACCGGCAATGTGGATCTCGTGACCCTGGCCTTGAACCTCCACACCCAGGGAGTTGATCCGGGGTTGAATGTCGCCGATATGCCAGAAATCGTCACCGACTATGAAACCACCACCGGTATGGCGGTCCCCCCCCGCCACCCCTACGCCGGGGAGTTGGTTTTTACCGCCTTTTCCGGCTCCCATCAGGATGCCATTCGCAAGGGGTTGGCCGCTCAAAACCGGGATCAACAGGGGATATGGGAGGTACCCTATCTGCCCTTGGATCCCAGGGATGTAGGCCGCCACTATGAATCCCTGATCCGCATCAACAGCCAGTCGGGAAAGGGTGGGGCCACCTTTATTCTGGAACAGTTGGGCTACACCCCCCCGGAAGCACTCCATGGGGGCATCGGTCGCCTGGTGCAGGAACAGACCGATGCCTTGGGGCGCGAACTGGACCCGGTGGAGATCGAAGCCTGCTTTCGTTCGGTCTATCAGGCAGAGGCCCCGTTGCGATTGGGGGATTTCAGCCTCTCCTCACCCAGCCGTTGGCAAAAAGAGGGTGACCGGAAGGAGGGCGATCAAAAGGAGTGCGGTGAAAGGAATTCGGCTTCCGGCAACATCCAGCCACAGGAGGAAAAGCGTGCCGGGGAGGCGTGTCGGGTGGTGGCCCGGGTCATCCGGGCAGGAGAGGAGATCCCGGTCATGGGGGAGGGGGTGGGACCGGTCGCCGCTTTTGTAGAGGGGCTCAAGACGGTTTTTGCACTGGATTTCCAGGTGGAGGGGTATCACCAACACGCCCTGGGGCCAGGTCGTCAGGCCGAAGCGGTAAGTTATGTTCGGGTGAGAGGGGTGAGTGGAGGAGGGCGTTTTGGTATCGGTATCGCCAGGGATACCACCCGATCCGCCCTGGAAGCGGTTTTGGCGGCAGTGAATCGGGGCCTCTATCCCCAAGCCCGCCCTCCCCAAGCACCCCCCTCTGGCCATCAACCGTCGGACTCACCCTCCTGAATACGGCATAAAAAAAAGGGTTGGGGGCTTTGCTGCCGCCCCCAACCCTTCTGGAAGGGTCTGAATATCATTCTGCTGAAGTGATCAGTGCCGGGAGATGTCGCTCCCCTTGGAGCCATCCAAAACCGCTGCCAGCTGCAGCAATTTTTCGTTGGACTGCTCCCCGGCCAAAATCCGCCGCTGGGCTTCTTTGGCAATCAGTGTGACCACCGAGGCATGGCCTTCCTTGGCCGCCAGATTCAACGATGTTTCGCCATGCTGGTTTTTCGCCTCGATCCGGCTACCCTTATCCATCAGCAGCGCCACCACCTGACCGTGACCTTCGTTGGCGGCCCAGTGCAGGGGAGAGCCCCCAAAACGATCCGTCAGGTTGATGTCGGCTTTTTCAGCCAATTGGGCGACGGTTTGCCGATGCCCTTCGTTGGCGGCCCAATGGAGAGGCGTATCTCCCAGTCGTCCCTGGGCATTGATTTGCGCCCCCTTGGAGACGAGCAGTTCCACCACCCGGCTGCGACCCTGACGGGCGGCCCAGTGGAGGGGGGTGTGTTCGTTACGATTTTTGGCATCCACCTGGGCGCCTTTGGCCATGAGACGCTCCGCAATCACCCGGTGTCCCTGATTGACCGCCCAATGCAAGGGGGTATCCAAGCGACGATTGACGGCGTTGATCCGGGCGCCGTGGTCGAGAAGGCGATTGATGACAGTCAGCCGACCCGCTCCAGCGGCCCAGTGCAGGGGGGTTTCCCCTCGGCGGTTGCGGCTGTCCACATCCGCTCCCTTTTCAATCAGCCGCGCCACGATGGCGGCATGGCCCTCACGGGAGGCCCAGTGCAGGGGGGTGGAGCCCTGGTGGTTTTTGGCGTTGATGTCTGAACCCTTGGCGATCAACAGCTCCACCAGATATTTCCGGCCACCAGCTGCTGCCAGATGTAGGGGCGACTGACCTTCCTTGTCCTTGACGGTGACATCCGCTCCCTGGGTAATGAGCAGCTCCACCATGTCGGTGTGATTTTTGGAAATGGCCCAATGCAGAGGCGTCCCCTGGTAAGGCCCTTTTTGATCGATGTCGGCCCCCCGATCCAACAGGCGCTTGACCTGTTTGACATCCCCGATGCCTGCGGAAGAGTGGAGGGTACCCCCTTTGGCCATGGCAGGGGCCATCATGGCGAGAGCACCGGCCACGAAGAGGGTGTTGATGCCAATCCATTTGGCGTTTTCCATAAAATCCGACATCTCTGTTATCTCCTGATAGAATGAGCCTCCGGACCCTCCCCCCGAACTCCCGATGATCGGAAATCAGTGAAATTCCGGATATGCCGACCCATCCCGCAAGATTCGTTCCAACACCATGGAAATGACAATATTTCAATCAACTACATAGATTTTACAATACCCGCCACCTCTCTCTGTCAAGATTCCAGCGGCTTTTTGACCTTCCCCGCCGGTTGCCCCCCTGGAAAGGGGAAGGAAAAAAGCATTTTTGTCACTGTTTTGACATTCCAGATCCATCTCCGAGTGAACTTTCATTTTCTTTGATGTCGAATCAGGAAGGGGGGGTTCCTTTTTGAAATCAAGTGACTCATGTTAGATTAACGAAGTTGGCTGTCTGTACATCTCATTTCACCGAATAGGAGCTTCGTTTTTTGCCACGCGCAACACGCCCCTCCCTCTTTCGACCCTGCTTGCCAAATTGGAGCGCCTTTCTCTTTGGGTTCGCACTGCTGTGGAACCTGCTGTTTTGGTCCCACACCGCCTTGGCCAGTGAGCTGACGCTGACGGCGGAAGAGGCTGATTATATCTCCCAACATCCCGTCATCCGGGTAGCCAACGAGATGGATTGGCCACCCTTTGATTACAATGAGTTCGGTAAACCCAAAGGGCTTGCCATTGAATTTATCCAGCTGCTGGCCGACCAAGTCGGCTTGGAGATTCGCTTTATCAACGGCTACACCTGGGAAGAACTTTTACAGCGGTTCCAACAGGGTCAAATCGATGTGGTACCGGTGATGTACCGCAACGCCCAACGGGAGGCCTACACCCTGTTTTCCCGCCCCTATTATCGGGGAAAGCTGGGGGTTTTGACCCACACCAACGGCCCGCCCATCCAACAGCTCTCGGATTTGGAGAACAAGCGGGTCGGCATTCAAAAATCCCACGGCGCCATCCCCATCATCCGAAAAAACATTCCCGACATCCAATTCATTGAGCATCCGGGCTATGACACGCTGGTCAAGGCGCTTGGGACGCAAAAGCTGGACGCCATCATCGGTAATCCGCTGCTTTTTTCCCACTTTATGAAGGAAAACCAGATCCAGGATCTTCGCCTGGCCCATTTTATCCCCATGACCCCCGAGGAGCAGGCCAAAACCTCGTTTCACATTGGCGTAGGCCTTGATCAACCGATATTACACCGCATCCTCGACAAAGCGATTGCTGCGGTGAGCCGAGAAGAGATGACTGCCCTGGAGGCCAGATGGAGCCCGTTTCACGCGCCCAGCCAACCAACAGTGACCCTCACCGAGGAACAACGCGCCCTCCTCAAACGTATGGCCCCCCTGACATTTTGCGTTGATCCGGACTGGATGCCCTACGAACGAATCAATGAGCAGGATGTCCATGAAGGGATGTCGGCTGATTTTATCGAGCTGCTGACCAAGCGGTTGGGCGTGCCCATGGTTCTGCATGCCACCGACAGCTGGAGCGAAACCCTGGTAGCCGCCCGAGATCACCGCTGTGATCTTCTTCCCCTGGCCCAGGAGACCCCGGAACGCCAGAACTATTTGGATTTTACCACCCCTCTTTTGCATGCTCCCTATGTGGTCGCCACCCGCAGTGATCGTCTGTTTATCGAGGATATCGCCCAGCATCAGGGAAAAACCTTCAGCGTTGTTCGGGACTATGGCCTGATCGATGAATTGCGTCAGCGCTATCCCGGTATTCACCTGCTGGAGGTAAAAAACGTTCATGAGGGATTGCAGCAAGTGATCGATGGCCAGGTTCTGGGGTATATCGGCACCACGGCGGTGGTGGGGCAGGTCCGCTACCAGTATGGCCTCTGTGATATCAAAATCGCCGGACAGTTGCCCCTGGGGTATGAACTGAGAGTGGCCACACGCAACGACATCCCCCAACTGGGTGTGCTGATGCAATATGCGGTGGATTCGATCTCGCCAACAGAGATCCAGCGCATTCAGGACAAATGGATGGCTGTGGATGTGCAGAAAGTGGCCGACTATCGCCTCATCAGCCAGGTGGTCGGTGGATTTATTGTACTGCTGTTGTTTTTCACCTATTGGAACAGACGCCTGCATCGTGAGGTGGAAAAAAGAGCCCAGGTGGAGCAGGCGTTGCGGGAGGCCAAAAGCCAGGCGGAAGCGGCCAACCTGGCCAAGAGCGAATTTTTGGCCATCATGAGCCACGAAATCCGCACCCCTCTCAATGTCCTCTTGGGAATGAGCGATGTCCTCAAGGAGAGCACTCTGACGGAGCAGCAGAGAGAGCAGTTGGGGATGGTTCATCAATCCGGGGACCACCTTCTCAACATTATCAACGATATTCTGGATCTTTCCAAGATTGAAATCGGTGGGGTTACCCTGGAATCAGCCCCATTCCAACCTGGGCCGCTGTTTTCGATGATCGGCGACATGATGCAGAGCCGCGCCCAGGAGAAAGGCTTAAGATTTGATTTCGAGCAACCCGATGATCTTCCTCCGTGGGTTTTGGGGGATGAAGGCCGTTTGCGGCAGGTACTAATCAACTTGCTGGGCAATGCCATCAAATTTACCGAGCAGGGCCGGGTCAGCTTGAATGTGGCCTACCAATCGGAGGGGAGCGTTTTTGAGATTCGCATCATCGATACCGGCGTGGGTATTGCGCCTGAACATCTGGAGCAGGTGTTTGACAAGTTTACCCAGGCGGATGCGAGCATCTCCCGCCGTTATGGCGGCACGGGTTTGGGGCTTGCCATCTCACGCAATTTGGTGGAGTTGATGGGGGGAACCATCGCGGTGGAGAGCGATGTCGGCCAGGGAAGCATCTTTCATCTGATCCTCACCCTCCCCCCGGCCCAAGCCCCGGCCTCCTACCGGGAAGAGCAGTCCCACTTGGGTGCCCAGATGGGTTTGGTGCCTTTGGAGATTCTCCTGGTTGAGGATTCCCAGGACAACCGGACCCTGATCCTGACCTACCTGAAAAAGACCCCCTGGGGAATCACCATTGCCATTGATGGCCAAAAAGCGCTGGAGCGGGTCAAAGCTGGCGGCATCGATCTGGTGTTGATGGATATCCAGATGCCGGTGATGGACGGCTATACGGCCACCAGGGAGATCCGTGCCTGGGAGCAGCAGGAAGGTGCCCCAAGACTCCCCATCCTGGCACTCAGCGCCCACGCCCTGGAGTCGGAAAAGCGCAAAAGCCTGGAGGCAGGCTGTGACGACCATTTGGTCAAGCCTATCAAGAAAAAGCACCTGATCCAGGCGATCCAGGAAGCGGCGATGGGTCTGGAAAAACAGGGGTCGTAATGCCCAGGCTCAAATCCCCCAGCTCCCCTTTCCACCACATAAACCATGGGTGTGGAGGAGGTTGTTTGGAGCTGTCTGATAGAGCGCGATGCGAACCAAGAGGCGGCCTTGGCGATGTGAAAAATGATAGACAAGATATTGATGTAACTTTGACAAAATGTTGCCAACATATATATGCAATGTACAAGCAGCGCTAGGAAAGTTAAACCATCCTATTGAAAATACAAAAAAACCAGCAAAACACCAAGCTCACCCGAAAATCCAAGGTATGGGCAATTCTTTGGAGCAAGTCCATCCCCACAGCTCCTTCACCAGGCTCGTTTTTGGAGACCACTTTTTGGGTGGTGCGGGCTTTTTTGGCTACCTTCGTCTGGGACAATCCCTTCTCTTTGCATCACGCTTGAACGCTCATGGCAATCTGAACTTTCAGGGATTCGGCTTCCCAGGCTTCTTGAAAGGCGGGATCTTTCAGACGTTCGGCAATGTAGGCGTCGCCATCTTCCAACAGTTCGGGGCGGAGTTTGATTTCGTCTGTAGTCTTGGTGGTCATGGCCTTCAGCCTCAGCTGGTCAATTTGAGACAGCGCTGGCAAGCGAAGCTGAACCGAAATGATCGTTATGGTCTTTCGTGCTGGCTATCTATCTGATTTTGCAATGATTAGATGTTTTTAAATTTTATAACCTTCACTGCGAACCAACTGATCTCAAGCTCTTTCTAAAAGTCTTCTGTCCCTCTTCCTTGGTAAAGCCGTGTAGGACAATAGCCGTTTCACAAAAACCGGAAGAGCCGCAAGGAGGGGAAAATTATTCCAAAGACACCTCGTAAAAGTGGGCAAAAGCAAACGGCCAGCTCATCCTCAACAATCATAACCCATCGTTTTAATTGGCGTCCCCGGCGCGATTCGAACGCACGACCTACGGATTAGGAATCAATGGGTTATACCAACACTCAAGATCACTTCCATTCATTTTATATTGATTTTTCGGAAGGTTAGCGTATACTCCAATCACTGGGTTTAACCCATAATCCCCCCACACAGTAGCACCGCAGTAGCACCGTGGTAGCACTGAAAACCCACGGAGAACCCTCGGATTGAGGGGAAATTATGGCCAATACCACGATTGATCCCAAAAAGCGCACCCCAAGCAAAAGAATTAATTTCACCAAACGCGCCCTACAGGCATTAACCCCCCCTGCCAAGGGAAAGCGATCCTATGTTTACGACACCAAAACCCCAGGATTGGCTGTATCGGTAACCCCTGCTGGGACGAAATCGTTTTTTGTCCACCGTAAAATAGAAGGTAGGCCAGAGCGGATTGTCCTTGGGCGGTTTCCCGATATATCCGTGGAAAATGCCCGCGCCATGGCAGCAAGGACCGTAGGCCAGATTGCAGAAGGAAAAAACCCAGCGGCTATGAAACGAGCTGATCGGGAGGAAATGACCTTTGGGGAGCTTTTCCAGGAATTCCTTGATCGTCACGCCATGGTTCACAAAAAATCCTGGAAAGATGATGTCAGCCTCTTCAACCGGTATCTGAAGCCTATGGGCAAACGTAAGCTCTCCACAATCCGCAAAGCAGACGTTCAGCGGCTCCACTCCAAGATCGGCAAAAGTGGCCATCCTTATGGAGCCAACCGGATGCTGTCTCTGATAAGTGTCTTGTTCAACAAGGCTGGTGATTGGGGTTTGTGGGACAAAGCCAATCCTGCAACCGGCATCACCAAGTTCAAAGAGAAAAGCCGGGATCGGTTTTTGGAGGCGGATGAACTCCCCCGTTTTTTTCAGGCTCTAGCCGAAGAGCCCAACGAGACCATCCGAGATTATTTCCTGATCAGCCTGTTGACAGGGGTGCGGCGGGCGAACGTCCTGGCCATGCGATGGGATGAAATTCATCTGGAGCGGGGAACATGGCGCATTCCTGAAACCAAGAACGGCACTCCCCAGACGGTTCCACTGGTTGGAGCCGCTTTGACCATCCTTGCCAGCAGGCAGGAATCGGCCACAAGCGAATGGGTGTTCCCTGGGAGGGGGAAAACCGGGCATCTGGTTGAACCGAAATTGGGGTGGGCACGTTTGCGGGAACGTTCTGGCCTAGGTGATATCCGCATCCATGATCTGCGTCGCTCCCTGGGCTCCTGGCAGGCTGCAACCGGGGCCAACCTCTCTATCATCGGTAAGACCCTAAACCACAAGAACGTGGCAACCACCGCCATCTATGCCCGCCTTAACATCGATCCGGTTCGGGATTCAGTGGAGAAAGCCACCACAGCTATGCTGGCGGCAGGGGGAATGCTGCCAGAAGGAGATGTAATCCCTTTAAAACAGGCTGGCAAATAAACGAAAAAAACAACATCAAATTCAAAACAGAGAGTAACTAGGAAATGCTATGACAAAAACTCAACTAAAAGAACTTAGCGACCTGCCAGAATGGTTTAATTTGAAAAACTACAAAGATGCAAACAAGCTTGACGCATGTGGATGGTATGTTCAATTTGCACGGCGTCGCGGCGCATATTATGGCAAAGTTAAGGATGAGAACGGCAATAATATTTTGTTTCAAGGCATCATAGGTTGGGATAATTTTATTGAAAATTGCGAGGATTTTCACGCGAGTTCAGTTTTCGACTTGTCTGTAAACGAAAGCCGACGCCTTGCTGTTGAAGTTGTGACACGCCATATGGATATGTATGAAACTGATTTTATCGAAGACAATCTTAGATTTCAGACTGGCAATCAACTGGATGGAGATTTTGTTCCTTCTTATGATGATGCAATTGAGACCTTTAGGAGTGGTGGATTTCATTCCTACCTCAATGGGCCTGAAAGTTTATTCCCTGCACTTGAGATAGCAATTGTAGATGTGGAAGCACCTGACGAACAGATTATCTCTGATTTTGAAGTATGGCTTGAAAGAGCAAGGAAGCGAAAGGGGTGTAATCCAAGAAAACGTTTTTTCACGAAAAGCGATTTTTCCAGATGGGTAGATGCCCAGACTTTGCCATATTTAGATCTGCGGCAGTGGGCCAATATGAATAATGTAAAAATTCCAAACCGCCTGATGGGTGATGCGATATTGGGGAGTGGTAATGTTGGTGATACTGCTGAAAGAATCCGGAAAACCACAAAAAAAATTGCTCATGAAATGATTTCAGGTTTTTGGCAAATCAACCAGCTTGAGAAAGATTGTTGCATAAAGAAACTGGAAACAGAGTAGCCAGCTTAATTTCCGGCAAAGCTTTGCCTAATTTCCTTTCCGGAAAAAAAATCTTCAAATCGTCATCCGCAAAAAAATCTCCCGTTTGGTTTATTGTCATCTCCATCAATCACCCGATTTAATGGAGAACGACATTGACTACGCAACCCTCCCGGCGAAAGCTCGCCAAACTCTATTCTCCCCAGCAAGCTGCTGATATTCTTGGTGTGGAAGTCACCACCCTCGCCAACTGGCGGTGCAGCAAGCGGTACCGCCTGCCTTTTGTTCGCATTGGCCGAAAAATCAAATACCCTGAAGACGGTGTGCTTGCTTTCATTGAAGAAAGAACAGAATCATGCTCTTCTGGTAAAGCATAAAGGGGGCTGCCATGAAAAAGCGAAAACCCTGCGGCAGCCGGGGCTTTAATGGAGCATCTGACTGTAAAACTGAACGAAGCCATGATGCCCTGGACCACCAAAACAATCAACCGAAAACCAGTAAAGAGTTGTTGGTGGAATTCTTCAAGAATAATTCCATGCCAGACGGTAGACATTCACTGCAAAGAAACAACAAATACAGGAAGTATGAATCAGGAAAGCAGTTAATATTTAAAGAAAACAAGCTCTGCTCCCCAGAAAAACATGAACGAGCCGTGAAACTGTTGGCCGATGAACTCGGGGTATAGCCGTGGCTCGAATTCGTACGACCAAACCAGAATTTTGGTCTAGCTCTCAAGTGGCAGACTGCTCCCGAGATGCGAGGCTCCTATTCATCGGGATGTGGAATTTTTGTGATGACAACGGCATTCATCCGGCAGACCCGCGACGCCTTAAAATGGAGATATTTCCCGGTGACAATCTTCCCGTGCAGGAGATGGTGGGATTTGTTCAAGAGCTTCTTCAGCAGGGACTCCTTGAGGAATACAGTGTGGGTGAATCCCGATTTTGGCGAGTGACCGGTTGGAGTCGTCATCAGCGGATCGATCAGCCTTCCTTTCGATTCCCACTCCCTGACGGGAGCATCCCCAAGTCTCCCCTCAACAGGAAGCTTCAAAATAAAAATGGCAGGGGAGTATCGCAGATACAATCACGGGGTAACGAGAGGGTATCGCCGATACCTCGTGGAGGTATCGCACCCGGAATGGAAGGGAATGGAAGGGAAAGGAATAAAACCCTCTCGGTCCATTCTGACGAATGTACCGGAAGCAATGTTGGTGATAAATCTTCCGGGCAGGCTCAAAAGAATGATTACCCTCCCAATTTCGAGCAAGTATGGCAGGCCTACCCTAAACGGTC
>JADFZT010000074.1 GCA_015232395.1 Magnetococcales bacterium
TCTTGACTCCGATTATGGATTTGATTGAAACGTCAATATTTTCAAGAGGATGCCTTGGAGCTTGACGTGTCCCTGATCCTCTGAAACAGAACGAATTCAAAAGATACATCAACCCCATCCATCGACAAGCAAACCAATTAAATCCCAACGCCTGTTGACTGCAAAACCCGATCCGACGTAACAAGGCTCTCAGGCAATCACATTCCGGATGAGCCACTCTTCCAGGAGCATATTGCCAAAGTCTCTTTCAGGATAGACCGATCAAGTTTAATCAGGGGCAGCCCGGATCGGTTTTTTTCGGTGCCATCATCCTCTCCTTTGGCACTACGATGCAGCCCATTGGCGAATCTGTCTTATTTGGACGGCTCTGGGCGAACAGGTCTCTTTTTGGCGAAAAAAACTCATGAAACTCTTTGAAAAACATCCGTCTCCCTCCCGAATCCGGGCTCTGGAAGTGACCGGTAATCTGAAAGATGCCGGGGTTTCATTTTTAATCCGTCGCAGCTTCTACATCACTTTAATAATCATGCTCCCCCTGATCATCTGGCTATCCCAGGCCAAAATTCAGGAGGTGGCCCACGTCAGCGGCCAGGTGATCCCCAGCGGGTCTGTCAATGTGGTGCAGCACCTGGAAGGGGGCATCGTCTCGGAAGTTTTGGTCCATGAAAGCAAACTGGTGCAAAAAGGAGAGGTTCTCTTTCGCTTTGATGCCAATCAGGCCCTGCCTGAAAAAGCCGAGGCTGAGCTGCGTTTAAAGGGACTGGAAGCCCGAGCCATTCGCCTTCGCGCCTTTGAGGCGGGGGAAAAACCCGATTTTTCATCCATCGACGCCCGTTTCGGCCACCTGGTCGCTACCCAGCAACGCATTTATCAGGATCAGATGTATGTTCTCAGCAGTAACCAGTCGATGGTCAACGCCCAGATTGCACAGCGCAAATCGGAGTTGAAACAGGTTCAGGATGACCTGCAGATCGCCCATAAGCAGGTGGAGCTGACTGCGGATATGGTGGAAATCCGCAAAAAGCTGGTGGAAAAAAAAGCGATCTCAAAGGTGGTTTATCTGGAAACCATACGGGCCAATGTCACTGCCCAGGGAGAGGTCAAACGCCTGTATAAACAGATTGAAAACATCAAGAGCTCCTTGACCGAAGCCCAAAACAGGGCCAAAAAAATCGTCGCCGACGCCAAGCGGGAGGCCAACAGCGAGCTGGGTGTGGTGATCAACGAATCAACCCAACTGCGGGAATCCATGGCCCAGATGGAAGATCGTGTCACCCGCCTGGATGTTCTTTCTCCGGTACGGGGTATCGCCCAGGAACTCCAGGTAAAAACCGCAGGAACGGTGGTTCCTCCCGGTGCCACTCTGGTCAACATTGTCCCCCTGGATGATCAACTTCGGGTGGAGGTGCGCATCTCCCCGGAAGATATCGGTCGCGTGACCCCCGGGCAGCCGGTGGTGGTCAAGATGAGCAGCTATGAGTTTTCCCACTTCGGTTCCATGTTTGGCCGACTGATCTCCGTCTCCCCCAGCACCATGCTGGATGAAATGACCAGCAAACCCTACTACAAGGGCATTGTGGAGCTGGGCCAAAACCATATCGGCAATGAGCCCGGCAAATATCCAATCCTGCCCGGCATGCTCTCTCAGGTGGATATTTCTCTTGGGGAAAACACGGTTTTTGCCACCCTGTTCCGGCCTGTTACCCGCACCATACACGACGCCTTTAAAGAGCGCTGAGTGTTTGAACCCCTTGCATCTGTCATGGGCAGGGGATCACCACCCCTTTCATCCCCTGGGGCATATCCTCTGGGCCAAGCACCAAAAACAAAGCCCGGCAGCTCCTGGAAAAATTATTTTTTCGGGGCTGGTTTGGCCTCCAGAACTTTTTCGAACAGTTTTTCGATCGCCTTGCTTTTCAAACGTTTTTCACCCTTGTTTAATTTTTTCAAGTGTACGATCACCAGCTCCCGCTCGGTATAGACCTGAAGCCGCTGCCCCCCTGACCCACCATGGGTAAACCCCCAGGGATAGACCACCCACAGATAGCCATAGCCCTTTTTGGCAGCATCCTCCCCCGGAGGCAGGCTGGTGCTTTGTCGCACCCAGTCAGCGGGAACAACCTGCTGATTACGCCACTTTCCTTCCCGCTGATAAAGCAGGCCGAAGCGGGCCAAATCCAGAGCGCTCATATGAAAGATATAGGCTGGATAGAGGCTGGCCTGCTGCCGTTTGTAATACCCATCCTTAATCCGATAGTGCTCCATCTCCAAGGGGGTGGCGATGCGACGATCAAACTCCTGGAAAATCCCTGTCCCACTCTCACGCTCCAGAATCCCCCCCAGGGTGTTAAAGTCCCAATTATTATAAAAATAGAATGTCCCTGGCAGATAGCTTCCCCGGGCAGGCCTGTTTTTTTTCATCTTTTTCGGCTCATACGCCGAAGGGTGATACACTCCGGAGCGACTGCGCAAAAGATCCCGCACCCGGGCCGTGCGCTCCAGTGGCGTTAATCGGGGCTCGATATCATCGATCCCCAACTGCTTCATATCGGCATCCAGATCGATGTGACCCGCTGCGACATGGAGGCCAAAAAGGGCTCCCATGAGGGGTTTGCGGATGGAATTGAGCAAAAATCGCTCGGCAGGCTTTCCCCAGGCCGCCACCACCACCCCCCGATCCACAATCACTACCGCTGAGGAGGCGAGCTTTTCCTGGGCATAGCGCTGGGCCTGGTCCAGTTTTTTGGCAGACCAGCCGAGCATTCGGGGATGAATCGCCTTATGCCAATGTTGACCGGGGGTGTAGACCCGTTGGGAGTTGAAGGTGCTCAAAGTATTGAACTGGGCTTCTTCCGCACCAACGGGAAGTGTGGAGAGGAGAAGCAGTAAAGCCCAGAGAATTGAGCCCAACAAGCACCTCTGACCAACGGCCCAAACCCGCCAGGCAGGCTTTTTGGTTTCAGCGACGTTTACTTTTGCCAACATGAAAACCCTCCCCCCTTTAAGATGGCAAAGGCCCTCCTCTTCCCCCACCAAGACCAAATAGAGCCCCTTGCACTTGGCTTGGGTGGTTACGAACCATTTCAAGCGCTGGGTTCAATCCTGCCAGTGATTACTCTTCCGCTTTGTTGGGCTTTGCTCTGATTTTCATTCGATTGTTTTTTTTGGCCTTCCTTTTCTCTCTGTTGTGGGTGTCGATCTCCTCCAGGGTCAGAGTCCCGTTCTGATCCTGATCCATTTTTTCGAAGCGCTTTTTTAAATTCAGCAGGGCTCGCTCCTCAAACTCCGCATAGGTGACCTCACCATTGCCATCCTTATCGGTCTCATTAAAATTTTTTGTCAAAATTTTGTTAATGCGAGGTTTTTTACTGATATCGCCAGGCTTGTCCACAGCAGGTTTATCCATGGCAGGCTTGTCGTCGGCATAAACAGGGGTAGTGCCCCACCCAACCCCCAGGGCCACGAGCAAGGCAAAAATATTTTTCATCTGTTTCTTCTCCTTCTGAAGTAAAAAAAGCGATCATTGGGGATCAAACGGTAAACCAATCACGACACTGGCATAAGCTGAACAGGATACCACACCCCGAACAGGAGCATGGGCAGAATCATCCCGGAATGATTCCAAAAATCTTTTCAGGCCATCACCCTGAGTCCATTGGAATTTAAAAATTTTGTGCCATAAATTGATCGATGAACGAAGCCCGGACGATCACCGTACCATCACAGTTAAACTGCATCTCGACAATATTTTGAATCAAACAGATCGTCATTTTTCGAAGATAATAGTCCTCAACCGTTCTCAGGCTTTTCAGATGAGAGAGGGTATTCTTGATCTCTGACACGCCCATGGGCTGCCAGCTGGCGTTGGACTCTGTCAGCACCTCCAGCCACTCTTCACTCAGGTTGAGCCTGAGATCGGACTGCTCCAAAAATTGATTGACCTTGCGAATCACTTCCACTTTTTTGGGGTAGGAAATGCCCGGAAATTGCCTCTCGATATAGTTGTTTTCCACAAACCGCTCAATACTGTGAACTTCATAGGTAAAGGGATCGTAAACCCGCCGGGTAACGATCTCACCGTTGTGACAACCAATTCCCAGGTGATAGACCCCTGTTTCCAGCAGCAATCTCTGAAATTTTTTAACCAGCAGATCGAGATGGTCGTCAAAAAAATTGGCATATCTCGACCGGGTCGGGGCGGTTTCGCGGATGGAGACATCCCCCCGGAACTGAATCTGGTCCACATTCCCGGAGAGCCCTACCTTGTTGACAATGCTTTCAAAAAGAAGAGCCCGGCTCTGTTCCCTCATGTTTTTTCCTTTGATGATTTGGGAATGGTTTCAGATCAGATAAAGGATTTTATCCGACTGGGATACCAAGCCAACCCGCCACCACAGCCCCCTCCCCCATACCCGGAAAAAAACCGACGGTTTTTCAGTGCGATCGTCCCGTGCTACTCTTTTTTTGGGACTATTTTTGATAATAAGTCAGAGCCTCCGGCATCAGCTGATTCAATTCATCAATACGGGATTGATTGGAAGGGTGGGTACTGATGAATTCCGGGGGCTCTTTACCACCATCATGCTCTTTCATGCGCTCCCAAACCAGAGGCGCTTCCCGGGGGTCATAGCCCGCCATAGCCATGAAGATCAAGCCCATGCGGTCTGCCTCAGCTTCATGAAGTCGGCTGAATGGCAGCAGAGCCCCTACCTGTGCCCCCACCCCATAGGCGACCATAACCAAGCTCGTCACCTCACCATCGGAACTGCCACCCATAAACTTTTGCAGCAGATTCCCTCCCAACTGCGTCGCCATCTTTTGACTGGCCCGCTCCCGACCATGGCTGGCCACCGCATGGGCGATCTCATGCCCCATGACCGCAGCCAGGCCCGCTTCGTTGTCGGTGATGGGCAGCAAGCCTGTATAGATCCCCACCTTGCCCCCGGCCATGCAGAAAGCATTGGGTTCATCGTTATCAAAGAGGCTGAATTCCCACTGATATTTTGGGATCTGATTGTGCATGCCGTGCTCAACAAAATAGTCTTCGACCGCCTGTTGCAATCGCTTCCCCACCCCCTCGACCATTTCAGCATCCCGGGTGTTTGAAACCACCTTTTCGCTTTTTTTCAGTTCATCATAAGCCGCCAAACTCGCCTGCTTCATCTGGGATTCTGGAATGATCAGCAGCTGCTGACGACCGGTCATGGGAACATCGGCGCAAGCGGTCAGAAGGGTAGCCAACATAAAAGGAACCACGAGGCTTTTTTGAAGTTTCATCTTTCCACTCTTTCCAAGGCTTGTGATTATAAACGGCCATCCATCAGGAGCCCCTCCCCTCCGGCTGCTTACCCCAGGGTCTCCCACACACTTGTTTTCCCTTTGCAAGGTACCCTTTCAGGGAGTGGCAACACAACCAGTTCAAGGGACAGGGTCTCTCTCCAATCCGCCTAACGCCCACACGGGTTGGAGCCCATTGAGGAGTATAGAGGTTGCAAAAATTCAAGAAGAGACCAGCTGCACCAACAAGGGCTCCTGGATACCCTCATCACCCGCGCTGGCTGTGATAAATTCCAGAATCGGTGGCGTCACTTCTGTTCCCTTGAGGAGAATTTTTTCACCGCTCTGGGAGAGGACATCCTGGATAATGATCATATCGGTGGTCAGCTCTTTCAGGGTGACCCGCCTTTCATTGCTCTGAAAATCGGGATGGCTGGCCAAAATTTTCACCAGGGCCGGATCAAAAAGATCGGGCTTGCGCCCCATCTTCTGGATAATTTCCTCTGGTGGCACCCCCTTGGTGCGTTGCCGTTCAAAATCAAAAGCCATCTTGATGAGCTGACTTCCCAGGACACCGGCATTACGCTCTTTGGGATCATCCCAAAAGGGGCCTGGGCGGGGTTCGTTTTGCTCGGCAATCATCTGCGCCACCTTCTCCAGACGGGGGATCCGTTCCAGCAGGCGACTGCCGATCCCGGGGTGGGCCGCAAAACGGTCCAACTCCTTTTTGGAAACGTTCCCCTCACCGAAAATCCTCTTCAGGGTGGCTCCAGGCAGGGTGATGCACCCCAACTGGGAAAGCCCGGCGGCCAGTTCGAACTGCCAGCTGTCAACGCGATCAATTCCTTTGGCCATATGGCGCACCAGTCGCTTGATCCGGGAGGTACGACGAAAGGCCACCGGGTTGGCCAATGCCAGGACTTCGGTGAGTAGATGAATCGTGCCGGCGAGGGTTTCCTGCAATAGTTTTTGTACAGATTGACGGGCATCAAGCAGCGCCAGATGGGTTTTCACCCTGGCCTTCAAAATCGGTGGAGAGACCGGCTTGGTGATATAATCCACCCCACCTGCGGCAAACCCCTTGGCCTCATCCTCGATCTCAGCTTCAGCAGTCACAAAAATAACCGGAACTTCCCTGATCTTCTCCATCTGCTTCAACTGGCGGCACACCTCATAGCCATCCATTTCCGGCATGCGCACATCCAGCAAAATCAAATCGGGCAGAGAAGAGCCATGGGTGACAATCTTAAGGGCGGAGAGGCCATCCCGGGCGATCAGAAGGCGATATTCCTGACCCAGGTTGGCTACCAAAACATCGATGTGTGCCGGGGTGTCATCCACCAACAAGAGGGTCTGCTTTTTCGAGTTTTCATCCATAGCACCATCTCCACTCCCCTTCTGGGGTCGGGATTTTCAAAGAACTTGAGAATACAAAACAAAATAACAGCCAGCATTTCCAGCCTGCAATGGAGATCGACCCCATGAACCATGGCAGATGAACCGAATCAGACGTTGGAAAGTCACTTGACGAGACCCAACGAATAGATCCTGTTCGAGCGCAACCGGAACTTTGCCACGCCAGGGGGAACAAAAGAGATGATACCTGATTTTAACAAGATCCAATCAATCCCTTACCGAAAAGCCAACCTAAAAAATGATCAACTCTCTCAACTTTGACAATCGCACTGTCAAAGAGCTTCCCAAAGATCCCAAGGATTCTCCCCATACCCGGCCTGTCTTGGGTGCATTTTGGTCGGCTGTGAAGCCAAAACCGGTGACATCCCCCGAGTTGGTCGCCCACGCCTCAGAAGTCGCTGAACTGCTGGGACTGACCCCGGAAGAGACCGGACAGGCTGATTTTATCGATATTTTTTCCGGCAATCGCTTGGCCCACGGCATGGAACCCTATGCCAGCTGCTATGGGGGGCATCAATTTGGTCGCTGGGCTGGACAATTGGGGGATGGACGGGCCATCGGGCTTGGGGAAGTGGTCAACCGGGCTGGGGAGCGCTGGGAGTTGCAACTCAAGGGCTCCGGACTCACCCCTTACTCCAGAGGGGGGGATGGCCTGGCTGTGCTGCGCTCATCGATTCGGGAATTTTTATGCAGCGAGGCCATGCACCACCTGGGCATTGCCACCACCCGTGCCCTCAGTGTGATCACCACAGGTGAGCCCGTCACCCGGGATATGTTTTATGATGGCCATCCCCGCCACGAACCAGGCGCCGTGGTGTGCCGGGTCTCCCCCTCTTTCATCCGTTTTGGTCATTTTGAAATTTTTGCCAAACGGGGGGAAAATAAACTCCTGGAGCAACTGGTTGATTTTACCATTTCCCGGGATTTTCCAGAACTTGCCCACATTGAATCCACCTCGGAACGTCGGCAGATCTGGTTTACTCAAGTGTGTGAACGCACCGCCCGTTTGATGGTGGAGTGGCTGCGGGTGGGATTTGTCCACGGGGTGATGAACACCGACAACATGTCCATTCTGGGGCTCACCATCGATTATGGTCCCTATGGCTGGATCGACCATTTCGACGCCAACTGGACCCCCAACACCACCGACTCAGAAGAACACCGGTATGCCTATGGCCGCCAGCCCGAGATCGCCCGCTGGAATCTGGAGCGGCTGGCTGAAGCTTTATCCCCCCTGATGGAATCGTCAGCGCTCAACGCTGGGCTGACCCGTTATGATGCCCTCTATTTTGAGCAATTCCAGATCATGCTGGCCACCAAGTTTGGTTGGGGAAGCTGGCAAAAGAGCGACTCGGAGTTGGTTGAGCGGGCTTTTGCGCTGCTCCACAATGCCGAGGTGGATATGACCGATTTTTTCCGGCGTCTGGCCACGGTGGATATCGCTTCAGCCGATATCGACACCTTACGCCCGGCCTTCTATCGGGAGGAGCTGTTTCAGCGTTATCGGGTGCCTTTTTCCCAGTGGCTGGCAAGCTATTCCCAACGGGTAAACCAGGGATTTTTCGGGAAAAATGGGCTGAGCCGCCGCCAAAGCATGGATCAGGTCAACCCCCGTTTTGTGCTTCGCAACTATATTGCCCAGCAAGCCATTGAGCGTTCACAAGAGGGGGATCATCAGCTGGTACGAGAGCTGCTTGAGGTTCTGAAAACCCCCTACGATCATCAACCTGAACATGCCCATTGGTATGGCATCCGGCCTGAATGGGCACGAAACAAACCGGGCTGCTCGATGTTGTCGTGCAGCTCGTAAACCCAGCGAAAGTATGCAGCAAAGGCGCTGACCCGTAACCGCTCAGGTGGTCCAGCGGCGATAGATATCGGTAATTTTAAGGGGAAGTGAGCGCACGTCATCCAGTACCACATAATGGCCTGGACCGAAAAGATGGGGCATATAGTCCCTCGCTTCGGTATCGATGGTGATGCAAAAGGGGTGGATGCCGGTTTGGCGGGCTTCGAGCAACGCCTTGCGGGTATCTTCCAGGCCATACTGCCCCCGATAGCCGTTGCGAAAGCTGTCATAATCTTCGGGCTTGCCATCCGACAGGGTGATCAGCAGTCGAATCCGGGCCTCCTGGCTGTTGAGCAGTTGGCTGGTGTGGCGGATAAACACCCCCATGCGGGTATATTCCATGGGCTTGATGCCGGCAATGTGACGTTCTACTTCCTCTCCATAGGCCTCTTCGAAGTGTTTGATGTGATAAAGCTCACAGCGATTGCGGGTCATGCCGGTAAAACCGTAAACCGCAAAACGATCGTCCAGCACTTGTAACGCTTTGCATAGCAGCACCAAACTTTCCCGAATGGCGTCATTAACCCACCCTTTGGTAGAGCCGCTCATATCCACCAAAATCAGGGTCGCCACATCCCGGTCGTTACGCGCCCGGCTCTGAAACAGACGATGATCCATCTCCTGCCCCCTTTTGGCCTCTACCAGGGACTCCACCAGGGCATCCATATCCACCTCATCCCCTCGCTCCTGCCGCTTGAGCCAGCGCTCCCCACCCCGAAGCATTTCAAAGCTGCGGCGAATCCCCTGCCACAGGCCGTGATATTTTTTCAATGTCTCCACCACGATAGGATCATCCGATGGCGAAATTTCCAGCTCCCGAAGCTGACACCACCTCTTGCGATAGCTGTTACGGTGAAAATCCCACTCGTCATACCAAATCCGCCCCTCCTCGGACTGTTTTGAGTATTGACCAGCCCCACCTTTTTCCTTTCCTTGGGCGGTTGGTGGCAGATCATCGGTCAAATAACCACCGGACCCGGCAGCAGTGAGATATTCCGGGGGGATCTCACCCAGATCCTGAAGGATGGAGGTGGCGAGGGCTTTCAGGTTTTCCGGTGGCAGCAAGGGTTGACCATCCAGACGCAACGCACAGGTGAGGGTTTCGGGACAGCTTTCCAGCTCCAACAAAGGCTCCGGGGGGCTCTTCGCGTCGATGGCCTGCAGGCGAATGGGTTGACGCAGCTGCCCCACCTCACCCACCGCTTTGCGAAAGAGAATTTTTTCCTGCTCCAGACGCCCCTGCATCCTCACGACGGCGGGTTGGTAGAGATCAGCTCCGTGGTAGGGCAACCTCGGGGGAATGGGCGTATCGTAGAGCCGCCCCAACCAAGCTAAGGAACGGTTGCGATCCGCACCGGGGTGGGCCAGCTCCTGTATCGCGGGTTGCCACGCTTCCGAGAACGCATGAGCACCTTGCCAAGAGGCCATCACTCGCCCCAAACCCGGTAGCTGACGCGCCAAAACAGCATCGATACGCCACCTCTCCAAGGAGAGATAAACCCGGGCGGCCACCTCCATATCGGGCCAATGGGCCAGTGTCTGGGGAAGCTCCGGAAAAAAAGTGCCGAAGCGTCCCAACCCCCAGAGGTGAGCAGTCAGGGCGCGGTAGAGCTTGAGATTGTCCGCCTCACTGTCAGCCAGAGCCATGGCTGGAGGCAAGAAAATGGTTTCGGTATCGGTATGGGAATCATGGGCCTCGGCCATCCCGAGACGTCGCCCCCCAAGCCCTACGACAAAGGTCCCAAGCAGCCCGCTGATATCAGCCAGCAACACCGCACCTGCTGACCGGCTTGATACCGGTGGCCCCTTTTTCAATACCGACAAAGCCGATTGCAGTCCCTCCCGGTCAAAGCGGTCCATCACCGCTTCCAACCAGCGTTCCAGGTCCGGGATCTCCAGATCATCCAAAACCGGTGACATCCGCGCGGCACATTGAAAAGCCATCTCCGGATTGATTTTGGCCAAAATCGGCAGCCAGTGGAGCATCGCCTGCTGCTTTTGGGGTGATCGGGCCGCGAGTTCCCGGGCCGGCGCAATGGCGGTGCGCCGGGAGGAGAGGGCCGCCTCCAAAACCTCCTCCAGCTGCTCCTCCAGCTCATCTACCCCCAGTTGGTTTGGATCCGTGGCCATGGGGTTTTAAAAGATCGACTCACAAAGGGCATCCACCGCCGCGATCATTTCCGGATCGTCGGTCAACGCCTGGGTGATAGCCGCCGCACACGCTTGTGCAGGGGTGTGGCCGGCGTGGATCAGCTTGCCCGCATGAACCAGCAGCCGGGTGCTGGCCCCCTCCTCCAGGCCGTTGCCCTTGAGGTTGCGGGTCAAATGGGCAAACTTGACCAGAGAGGCCGCCATTTTCCCAGCCAAGCCCGCTTCCCTTTGGATGATCACCGCTTCCAGCTCCGCCTCGGGATAATCAAAGGCCATGGCGACAAACCGCTGCCGGGTGGACTGTTTCAGGTCTTTCAACACCGACTGGTAGCCGGGATTGTAGGAGATCACCAGGGAAAAATCCGGGTCCGCCGTGAGCAGCGTTCCCAGCTTTTCCATGGGCAAAATCCGCCGATCATCGGCCAAAGGATGGATCACCACCGTGGTATCCTTGCGGGCCTCGACAATCTCATCCAGATAGCAGATACCGCCGTGACGCACCGCCCGGGTGAGAGGTCCGTCCTGCCAGACCGTCTCCCCCCCCACCACCAGATAACGCCCCACCAAGTCGGTCGCGGTCATATCCTCGTGGCAGGAGACGGTGATCAAGGGACGCTTCAACCGCCAGGCCATGTGTTCCACAAAGCGGCTTTTTCCACAACCGGTGGGGCCTTTCAAAAGCAGGGGCAGATGGTTGTCGCAGGCTGCGGTAAAGAGATTGATTTCGTTACCTGACGGCTCAAAATAGGGCTCGTCAAGAATGCGATTTTCTTCTACCGCCAAAACAGATGAGGACATAGGGACTCCTTTGGCTGGGCCAGGTCGATCCAGATAAACAGGGCTTGGAAACTCCCCCGGCGAGGATCTGTCCAAGCCCAGGTATTCCTACTTGCATGCTGGAAAAATCATGACTAGGATACCTGTGGGTGAGTTATGAAAACTCATTTAAAATCAGGTAAATGAATGCACACTAAAAAACAAGACAAACCGCCCAAAAACGAACCAAAATTCCCCCAAAAATTCCAGAGAATTGGAACCCACATGATCCCATCTCAACGCTTGATGACGCTACTGGCACTCTGCACGCTCATTTTCGCCACGCTTCCGGCCCAGGCAGCTGAAGAACCCCCACCTCCCACCTCGATCACCTCTGAAGAGACCCGCTCCCTGACGTCTCAAATGTATCGGGCCATCCGCCAGGGAAAATTCAATATCCACGGAGACCACACCGCTGTGGATATTTTGATCCTGAACCGGGATATTCCCATCACCTATGACTATATCGCCACCCTGATGCGCACCCCCAACGCCTTTGGTGAGGGCCCGGCCTGCATCGTCTGCCACAGCTCCAACAAGCCCGAACACAGCTATCGTGGTTTGGATCTCTCCACCTGCGAAGGGATGCTCCGAGGCTCTACCGAAGAGCCCCCCAGGCCAGTCCTGCTGCCGGGAAACCCGGAAGAGAGCACTCTTGTGCAGCGCTTGACCAGCAACCGGATGCCCCTGGGCTCCCCCTTCTTTCAGGATGTGGACAGCCCAGCCATCGAGACAGTCAAAAACTGGATCAACGATGGGGCTAAAAAGGGGGAGCATTTCGATAAAAATGTCCTGCCCCTCTTCAGCAGTCCAGACGCCTTTGGGGGAGAGTTTCCCTGTACTGAATGTCACCCCAGCACCAACGGCCTGAGCCTCACCAGCCATCGCAATATCATGCGGGGAGCCTTCTATAAAAGCCGTAAAAAAGAGGGCCTGCCCATCCAACCGGTGGTGATTCCCGGGGATGCCGAGCGTAGCCCTCTCTATCAACGGCTGACCACCAACCGCATGCCCCCCGGCATCAGCCCCGGTGAAGATATCAACCACCCCAACATCCAAATCCTCACCCGATGGGTCAAACAAGGGGCTTGGTGTAATTAATCCACGGTCCGAACTCAAGCTCTTCGAGTCCGACCACTCCCGGGGAGTTCCATCTCCGCCTTTGGATGCGCCATAAATGCTTTTCCCACTGGGATGCCACGATTGCGTGTGGCATCCCCAGTGGGGGGGCTACACACACATCATCCCCACATCCGCCTCCGACAGAACAACCAATCCCCACCCCCTCATTCTGAAGATCTTTCACACCCACCTCCCTGCCCCACCATACCTCCTCTGATCGAACCAAAAACCTCTCGCAGAGTAGTTCCACCTCAAAACCTAATACTCTTCCCTGGCTCGTCATCCCCGTGAAAGCAGGGATCCAGGGAGATCATGAGGCCCTCGATAAAAAACTGAATGTTCTGTAAGTTGCTTATTTTGCAGAAAGTTACTGAAGGTTTGGAAAGGTTCGCGCTAGACACCCTGGATTCCCGCCTTCACGCTTCACGGGAATGACGGCAAAAGGGCAACGGCATGTGCCCAGTTCTTGATTGGCATTGCTATAAAACCCGATGGGTCAGCCACCGCGAATTTGCAGGTAGGCTTTCGCCATCTGCTCAGGGTTGTGAAACTGGGACTGAAACAGCGCATAAAAACGCCCTTCAGGATCAATCAGATAAAAAGCCGAGGAGTGGTCCACGCTATACTCCCCATCCACCTCCGGGGAAAATTCATAGATGGCATGCACCTGTTTGCTGAACCCCCGAAGCGCCTCAGGACCACCCGTTACCCCCATAAAATCGGCATGAAAATAGGGCACGTAATCCTTCAACACTGCCAGGGTATCCCGCTTGGGATCCACGGAGACAAAATAGGTGTGGGTATCGGCCAATATCTGGGAGGAAGCGGGCAAGTGCCCATACATCTCCACCAACAGGCTCATGGAGAGGGGGCAAACATCGGGGCAGTGGGTGTAGCCGAAAAAAAGAAAGCTCCAGCGCCCTTTCAGCCTTTCCAGGTCGAAGGGTTGACCCAAATGATCCACCAACTGGAAGGGGGTCAGGGGGATTGGTTGGGGCAGGACCACTCCCCGGAGCGCTTCTTCAGCCGGAATGGTTGGTTCGGTTTGGTGGCTGAAGAGTTGATAGCCGGAAACCACCCCAACCAGGATCAATATCCCGGCGATAGCCAGCTGAAACAGGGGCGGCCTCTGTCTCTGTTGGGGTTGGGTCATGGTGGGGCCTCCTGTCAAAAGGTGCTATCCGACTGGGAAAGCCCCCATCCAAAGCAACAAATCGATATCAGACCAACGTCAAGTTGACATCTATCACGATCGCCACGAACAAGATACCCAGATAGCGCATGGAGCCGATAAAATTGGACCAACCCATCTCCCGGGTGGGAAGCTGGATCATGCGCCAGTTGCCGATCAAAAACAGCACACCAGCTACCGTAGCGCCCAATAGATAGATCCCCCCCAGTTGGTGATAGAGGTAGGGAAGCATGGAAGCGGCCACCAGCATCAGGCTGTTGACGAAGATAAAGAGCGCGGTCTGTTTTTCTCCTACCACCACCGGCAACATGGGAATCCCCACCTGGCGATACTCCTCCTTGAGGTGGATGGCCAGGCTCCAAAAATGGGAGGGGGTCCAGAAAAAGAGCACCAGCGCCAAAGAGAGAGGCAGTGCGGTCAGCTCAGGTGACACCGTAGCAGCCCCGGAAAGCACGGCAAAACTCCCCGCAAGCCCCCCCAGGACAATATTAAGACGACTGCGCCGCTTCAGCCACACCGTATAGACGATGCCGTAGGAAAAAGCGCCCAAAAAGAGATGGATCGCCACGGCCACATTAAAAAATTGATACGCCAGCCCCACCCCCGAAACCAACAATCCCCCAGCCAGCCACAAGGCGTGATCCGCATGGGGCAAAGCTTCACGGGCGAGAGGTCGATTGGCAGTGCGGGGCATGATGCGATCGATATCCCGATCATACCAGTGGTTGAAAACAGCCGAGCTGGAAGCCCCCAGCAGCATCACCAAAACCAACTGCAAAAGATGCACCCCTGAATATTCCGGAGCCATGGCCAGGTAGGAAACCACTGCGGTAAGGGCGATCATGCCGCCAATGCGCAGCTTCAGCAGTTCGATATAATTTTTAATGTGGGTCGCCATGTCAGGATGCCTGGAAGTGGAGGGCTTCAAGCTTATCGGCTCCCCTCCTTCCATGTGTAAGCGAAGGGGGGGAGCCGGATCTGAATCAGGTTGGCGGTGGTCAGGCTTAAGGGCCGTAGACCGAAACCTTGTAGTAGATGGACAGATAGATGCCGAAACAAAAGAGCAGCATCAACCCGGCGGCTATCAGACGTTTGCGTTTTCCAGCCTTGCCGCCAAAATCGTTGCCGGTATCGTTACCGGTATTATCGTTTGGCATAGTCGTATGGCGTCCACTCTTCGCTCACCTTAACATCTTCCAGGAAGTTGCCAGGGCCAGGGGGATTGACGGTATGGGTCCACTCCAGAGAGGCAGAGCGCCAGGGGTTGGCCGAAGAAGCCTCGCCGTTGATAGCGCTCTTGATCCAGTTGAAGATGGTGAGAGCCATGCCGGTACCGATCATGATGGCACCCAGCATGGCGACAAAATGCCAGTTTTCAAACTGGGGATACATCTCATAATCCCAGTAACGCCGGGGCATGCCGTCGATACCGATGATAAAGAGCGGGATGAAGGTGATGTTCACACCAACAAAGTTGAGCCAAAAACCGATGGTACCCAGTTTTTCGTCCGTCATCTTGCCAGTCATCTTCGGGAACCAGTAATAAACCCCGGCAAACACCGAAAAAGTAGCGAAAATACCCATGATGTAGTGAAAGTGGGCATGGACGAAGGAGGTCTCCGAAAGGTGGAGATCCAGAGCCGTAATAGCCAGCGGAATACCGGTCAAACCCCCGACCAGGAAGAGGAAGAGGCAAGCGACGGCATATTTCATCGGGATGGAGAAGGTGATGGAACCCCGATAAAGGGTGCCGAACAGGGAGATCGCCATAAGCCCCACCGGTATGGAGATCAGAAGAGTACTGACCATCTGACCGATACGGATCCAGTTGGGCATACCCGAAACATAGAGGTGATGCACCCACACTTCACCAGAGATCAAAACCGTCCCCCACATGCCGCCATAGACACCGGCCTTGTAGTTGAAGATGCGGTTTTTGCTAAAGGTGGCGACGATCTCGTAGAGAATACCCAGAGCCGGCAGCAGGATCACATAGACCGCTGGATGGGAGTAGAACCAGAAAAGATTCTGATAAAGCAGGACATCGCCACCCGCTGACGGATCAAAAAAGTGGGTGCCCATATATTTATCGAAGAGCAGCATGGTAACGGCTGCGGCCAAAACCGGCACGAAGACCAGCTGGATGACGAAAGCCGTCACCGTGGACCAGACAAACATGTTGAGCTGGTTCCAACCCATGCCGGGGGCCCGCATGTAGATCACAGTGACCAAAAAGTTGACCGCACCCAAGATGGAAGAGAAGCCCAGCAGGTGAACCGTAAAGACGTAAAAGGCTGTGTTCCCACTCGTCACCAACGAATAGGGCGGATAGCCGGTCCACATGATGTCCGGGGCATCGGGCACGATGAAGGTCAGGAGTGCGACGATAATGCCGGTATAAAAGAGCCAGACGGAGAAGGCATTGATGCGGGGAAAAGCGACATCCTTGGCCCCGATCATCAGCGGTAGAAAATAGTTGGCTGCAAACCCGGTGAGCCCCGGAATCAAAAAACCCAAGATCATGGCTGCGCCATGAAAATAGAGCCAGACGTTATATTGGTTACCGGCATCCATGGCGCTGTCGGCCAGGGTGGGGCCCAGACTGGACTGCTCGATCCGAATCAAAAGGGCCATGATACCGGCAATGCCGAAGGCCGCGATGGAGCCAATCAGGTAGAGAACCCCGATCCGCTTGTGGTCGGTGGTAAAGATCCACTCGCTCAATTTAAACTTTTCCGATTGGGCGCTCATGCGTTTTCCTCCTCCGCTCTTTTCTGAAGCCACTCGTCAAACTTGGGCTGGGGAATCGCCTTGACGGGCGCATACATGCGAGAGTGCAGAACGCCGCAAAACTCCACGCAGGTGACCCAAGACTCAGCCTCTTCCTTGGGATTAAACCAGATATAGGTGATACGACCCGGCATCAGATCTTCCTTGACCCGGTATTTGGTCAAACCAAAGGAGTGGATCACGTCGTTGGAGGTCATGCGCAGCACCACTGGAGTTCCCACTGGAACCACCAGGCCATCCCCTTCTTTTCCATCCACATCATAGGAAGAGGTGGTGCCATCCTCATATTCGAACTCCCAATACCACATATTGCCGGTAACCTTCACTTCCATGGCCCCTTCCGGCACGTTGCGGTAGGTGTTCCAGACCGTCCAACCCTTGGCAGCCAGATAAAAATCATCGGCCATGAAAATAAAGGCGGGAATCAACGCCCAAGACCACATTTGCGCCCGGGAGAGCGACGGCGAATCGCCTACGTCATCGGGGCTCTTGGCTTTATATTTGATCAGCCAGTGAACGGCCAAAGCACCAAAGATGATCCCCATGATCCACAGGTCGAACAGCACCGTTGACCATAGCTGTTCCCAACTTTCCACCGGATCTGCATAGGCGGCCTCTTCGGCTCTGGCGATGACGGACGACAGGATCAATCCAGATCCGGTCAATGCCGCTAACAATACTTTCATCAGGCACCCTCCTTATTGTATTTCCTCTTGAAAAACAGCAGAGATCCGGTGAGCAGGGAGATGCCCACAAACAGAGCCCCCAATCCGACGAAAAGAGGGATGTTGTAGGTATAACGCCCCTCTTTATAGTTGTAGCTGTAACAAAGGCCGACGACAAAATCGATCACCTCGTTGACCTTGAATTCACCCTTGCGGGCTTCCAGAATGGCCAGTTTCATATCCTTTTCGCTGTTGGTCAGCGAATAGAGATAGCGGGTCACCCGCCCCTCGGGGGAGAGAAAGATAAAGACGTTGGGGTGGTAGAAGGTTTTGTCCTGGGGCGCCCAAAAAAACTTAAACCCCATCTTGCCGGTCAACTCCTCTACCTGCTCAGGCTCTTTTAAAAGCCCGAATGTCCAACCCTCTTCCCACCCTTGGGGCAAAACCAACTGCTTACGGAATTCCTTCAAGGTCTCCAGGGTGTCTTCCTTGTCAAAGGAGAGGGTCAACACCCTGAAGTCACGACCGATGACCTGACTCTCCTCCACCTCCTGAAGCAGCAATTTCAGCTCCTGGTTGATGGCCGAGCAGCTACCGTCACAGGTGTAGTAGGACCAGACCAATATCAGGGCTTTGCCACCCAGATCCCCCATTTTCAGGGTTCCACCATTTTCATCGATGATTTCCACCTTGGGGTCAAATCGAACCCCCATGAAATCCGCTTCCTTGATGCGAAAAACATTGGGATCGATATCCGACTCCTTCTGGCGGAAATATTCCCCCTGGGCATCCACTGCTCCCAGCAGAAGCAGACAGATAGCCAAAAACTGAATGGTAAATCGGGTCACAAGCTCATTCCAACTCTCGGCTACCAGTAGTAAATCTGAGAAACAACGAAGAACCAGACCACATCGACAAAGTGCCAATACATACCGGCACAAAAGATGAAATGCTTGTTGGTCTTACCACCGAAAGCGGGTATCAAAACGGCCAGGAACACCCCAAGGCCCACAATCACGTGAGAGGCGTGGAAACCGGTGATGGAGTAGAAGGCGGTGCTGTAGGCGTTGGTATCAGGGGTAAATTCCAGATGCAGCAGATGGCTGTATTCATAGAGCGTGCAGCCCAGGAAGATCCCACCCAACAGGATGGAGATCATCAACCAGTTGCGGAATCCACTGAGATTGTCCTCCTCATATTTGGCTTCGGCAATATGGTAGGTGTAGGAGGAGGTGACCAGGATGACCGTCATGACAATCGGCAGCCACAGGTTCATCTCCGGAGTGCCTTCCGGAGGCCAGACATCGCCGGCGGAGAGCCGCATGGTCCAGTAGGTCACGAAAAAACCCAGGAAGATGAACACTTCCGAAATGATAAAATAGGGCAGTGCCGAAGGGGAAAGCCCTTCCACCAGCGGCTTTTGGGTCAATCCTTCCTGCACCCATTTGGCAATACCGGCCAGGAGAAGAGGGGTACCCAATCCAGCAAAGATCATGGTCTGCTGGATATCTTCATAAACAAAATATGCCGCAAAGGTCAGAGGGACCAAAAACAGGATGCCAAACGTGACAGCCATGGGGGCCCAGCTGACTTCCCAGTGATGGGCATGTTCCGCAGTGGTGGATTGTGACATTGTTAGCCTCTCCTACGTCTGTTCTTGTGAGCGGGATTCCCCAATTGGAGGCGCATTCCTTAAAAAAACAAACTGGTACGCCGACACTGGACTCAACAATTCTACTTATCAAAACAAAAAATTAATTATCAAAAAATCCAATCCATACCCAGATCACCCATTTGCCAGGACTCTGACAGCAAAACCCCACTCTCTATCGCACTCAAATGTGGTTCAGGAAAACACTTCGATCCAGCACCAAAAGGATTGATGACACCTATTAAGTGGGTTATTTCACCTGTTTTGGTAGGTCATTTCACACAATCTGAACCCGAGGATCATACTGGACACATAAATTTAAAGTCAATCCCATTATTGCTAAATATCAAAATTTCCTCTACAGAAAACCCCAACCCCCGGGAAGTCCCTGACTCACCCCCTTTTGAAATCATTCAAAAGGCCACTTTCAGAGCTCTCCCTCAGATCTGGTAGCATGGGGTCAATAGAAGCTTACAAAGGATCTTGTGCCTGAAAAAACGGATTGTTAGAAAGCATTCAAGACAAGCTGGAGAGAGCTTGAGCCGAAGGAGTGACCACCGAAAGTGGATCAAGCATCCCCAGAGGGGCTGAATCAGCACAACAACGTGGTTGCGGCAGAGGTATAAAAAACATCAAACCACCGTTGGATCCCGATGGCCTGGAAATGTGAAAAAAGCGGTTGGATGGAAAAAAATGGGCTGGAGGCCAGGTTGTTGCACTCTGGAAGAGAAAAGCTGGAAGGATTGAAGGGGCGACTGCCCGGGGCATTCCACACAAATTATAGAGACAATATTCCAATCATCTCTCAAACAGATGATGGACTCACCCAAACCCTGATTTAGCGCCAAAGCAGAATAAAAGCCGCATTGTCCGTCGCTGTTACCCGTACCCGCTCAAGCAGACGTTGGGCTGCATCCAATCCCAGGGGTTCCAGCAAGGTATCGATATCAGCCGCTTCCAAAACAGTGGCCAGACCATCGGAGCAAATCAAAAACCCCTCACCCGGCTGCCAGGAGTGGGTTTCAATGGAAGGAGCAGGTCTGCCTTTGCCCCATGCCGCAGCAAAAGCGGCCCCAAATCCCAGCGTAATGACGTTACGATAGGGGTGACCTTTGACTTCATCGGGGGTTATATGGCCCTTGTCAAGCTGACCCTGAACCCAGGAGTGGGGGTGATTCAGGGGCTCGATGCCAGCGGCTCCCACCCGGAGGACAAAGCTGTCTCCCACCCCGATGGCCGTCACTTGCTCCCCATCGACCAACAATCCAGCCAGAGTTGAACCCGGAGAATAGCCGGGTTTGGCCGCTGTGGCGATTTGGCCTTGTACCTGCTGCAAAAAGGTTGAAACCCCTACGCCGTTCCAGGAGGCGAACGCCTGACAAACAGAGCGGCTGGCCCAATCCCCCGCCTCCCCCCCGCCGATGCCGTCCGCCACAGCGAAAAGGGCCTGTTCCTGGGGAACCGTTATCCACTGGGGAGCAACCATCTCCTTATTCTGGACCACCTTTTGATCCACCAGCAGACAATCCTCCTGGCGAAATCGGGGTCCCAAAACCATGGCGTAGGCTGCGTGAATCATTATCTGGCTCAAGAGTGGATTATCTTCAGGGCGCCAAGCCCCATTGCCTCCGGGAGTGCGTTTTCACTCCTCGAAATCCAACACCAACCACCACCTCTGGCAGGTTAACCCATCTTAAAAAGGAAATGAAAAAGCAGATTAAAGGGGTGGAGCCAGCCATTTCTCCTACTCACCCCAATGTCGCCCCATTCTCAAACCGCTCAGATCCGGCATGGAGACCAGATCGGAAAAATCCATCACCACCTCCCCGATCACATTGAGCAGATGGTGCTGAATCGTCTCCAGCTCTTTGCGCTCGCTGGCCTCCTGAACGGCTTTAAGGTCATCCCCTTCCCGAAGAAAAATAAATTTGGCCCGGGTGGAGCTGATCTGTTGGGAGACCTGAATGTCGTAAAACACCTTACGGATGGGGTCGATACCGTGCTTGGCCAGGTCGGCATTGGAAAAAGTGATCCCCCGACTGGCCAACCACGCCATGGGTACGCCACTCTTGACCTTTTTGACCCGATCCAGACAGCCCGCTTTTTTCAGGTCGGCTTCGCTCACGCCAAGTTTTTCCAGATCTTCCGGTGTTAAGCGGTTTTCGCTGGCTGGCAGCCGTACCGTATAATCCTTGAGTATCTTGATACCCAAACGTTCCAGCTTTTTTTCGTTGAGGGTGATGCTGCGATTGCTCAACCGATTCGGTTTAATCCCACCATTTTTCTTGATAAGCGCCGTATCCAGCTGGGCACTGCGGGCTTTACCCATGAGGCCACTTTTTTCCAACTCCTCAACCGTCAACCACTCCTGCCAGGCGTTCAGCTCAATCACCTGCTCTTCGGGGATGATGACCTCCTTCATCAGAGTCACCCCCTGGGCGGCAATCGCTTCGGGAGAGCAGTCAAAGCTCAGTTTTTTGTCCCGACGCATCATATCCACCACCGAAAGCGCCAAACCGCCACGCCGCCGAATACGCTCCACATCCATGCCGACGTTGCGCAAGGCGGGGAGAAAATCCAGCTGTTCCAGCTCATAATAGGTCAGAAGGGGCGTAGGCTTGACCTTCTTGATTTTCAAAGGTCTGAAGAGACGGCGCTCTTTTTCCCGAGGCAGGGCCACCCGAAGCCCCAGGGGCAATAAAATAGGGTTTTGACGATGGTAGATCCGGCTCCAGGCAGCAAAGTGTTCCGGCCTGAAATGACCAAGCTTGGCATCGGAATTCATGATGACCAACACCTTGAAGGAGTCCAGCTCCCGCTTATAGGAACGCCGCTCCTCCAGGGCTGAGACCATATCCACCAGAGAGGCTGCCTGGATGATCTCCAGATCGTCCGGGGAAAGTTCCGAGACGATCTTGCGGATGTCAAGCTTGGCGGTACGTTTCAGATAATCGACAAAGAGGGTCAACCCCCCATAGCCCTTGCCCTCTACTTCAGCGTACCACTCGTGGTGCAGCAGCGCCGACAACATGGTGAGGTCGGGCTTTTTGCCAGGTCGGTAGAGCAAGCGCCCCCCGAAGAGAGGGTGGCACTGGATCTCCTTCCATTTTTCATTATCCAGCCGTCCCGGCCAATCGAGGGTTTCCAGTTTGACTTTGGTCTTGCCCACATCGTGGTTGAATACCGCCACGGCTGCCCGGACAATTTTGCTGTCAGACCAACCCAACTCCCGCCCCAGGGCCATCATGTGAAAGCTGGCGACGATGGAGTGGCGGGCGGTGCTGCCGTGGTGTTTGGTAAGAGCTACCAGTTTTTCGGTGGGATCAGAGCTGAAAAGATCTTCGATATCGTCCAGATTGTCTCGAACCAGATCCTCCAGGGCTTGCACATCCTGTTTGGTCTGAAAAGCTTCCGCCATATCTTCGACATCACCCATGGCCTGGTCGGCAATCTCTTCGATCACATGAAACATTTTTTCCATGTGTTCCACCGACGCCACCACCGATTTTTCCTTGATGGTTTCGGCAAAAACAGTCTCGACCCCACGGGTCCGCAGCTGACTGATCAGTTTATCGGTGAGGGGAGTATATTGGCGGACCAAAAGTGCCTGGGTGCCGGGGGCAGTCACATCCTGGGAAAGGCGCATCCCCTTCAGAAGCATGGGATCCCCCAGGAGATATTCGCCTTTTTTTAACTTACTTTTGGTTTCGTCGGCCATGGCTCTGGAATTCCCTGGAAATGCGCCCAGAAAAAAACGGTTTGGCACCCCTCTCCACAATATTGGGGAGCCCTTGGTGGAACTTCCTCAAAACCATCATTAATCATGGATGATGGTCTCCTCAACGCAACCAACTGTCAACCGCCGCTCACCCCTACAATGGAATTCAGTTCAGCTGAGGGGGCAGTTCCCAAGATTATTTTGAAACAAGGAAGGGGCCAGGTTGGATGTTTTGTCCTTTATTCAGCTATGAATCAATACCCTGTTTTCAGAAAAATCCATTGATTTACATAAAGTTTTTATTGCTTTTTTGGTCGCTGGTCAGAGGCAGATTGAAGGCCTTCAAAAAATATCTCCGGAGTTCAATCAGCCACCTTGCCAAAAAGCGCCTGGAACAAAAACCTGTTGGGCTGAACAAAAAATCAATTCAAAAATCGTGCCTTACCTGCCTTAATCAGCCAACACCCACCTCCGCCCCCCATCCAGCCCGCTCTCTATTGCGCCAAATCTTAACGAACTGAAGTTCAAAACGCGCCAAAGGCTTGAGCCTTCCGGATTCCGAGTTCACGATAGAGCCCTCAGCAACGGATGGTATCGTGAAATTATTTCTGAATCAGTTCAAACCCAACATCAATTTCAAATATTCCTGCTTTGACCGAGTCATCATCCGGGGA